>JAZQVX010000048.1:0-6227 GCA_045632045.1 Lawsonibacter sp. | reverse complement strand
CATCACAGTAAATCCAGACGCGGTGTGCGCGGCTCTGTCCGCCGAGTTCGGTTCCGGCATTACCACCATGCAGGCGGTGGGCTACTATTCCCAGACCCCCAGAACCCTGGTCTACATGGTGGTCAACCGCTTTCAGGTGGGAAGAATGAAGCAGCTCGTCCATGATAACGACCCCTATGCCTACATCTCCATTTCCGAGGTGGCCGATGTCTTTGCCGCCAACAAAAGCTGATCTGCCCGGTGAAAAAACCTCCTCCGATTTTCGGAGGAGGTTTTCTGTTGCCTTTTTAGGTGTTGGTTCTTATAATGGAGGAGAAGAAAGGGGGAGAGGTCCGTGTACCATTACTATATGTTCAACAAGCCCTTTGGCTGTGTCACCGCCCGGCGGGACGAGAAATTTCCCGTGGTCATGGACTACTTCCGGGAGCTGGACAACCCCGAGCTGTCCCCTGTGGGGCGGCTGGATCGGGAGACGGAGGGACTGCTCTTCATCACCGACGACGGAATGTGGAACCGGAAGATGACCCTCCCCGGTGAGAAGAAGGAAAAACGGTATGAGTTCATCGTCATGGGCGCCCTTACCGAGGACAAGGTAAGACAGCTGGAGGCGGGGGTTTTCCTCCGGGGGGACGATACCCCAACCGCGCCCTGTAAGATCGAGGTGACAGGCTTTTCCACCCTGGGAGAGGTACTGCCCACCCTCCACCCGGACATCCAGCGCAAGAGCGCCCACAACCCCATGGACAGACCCATGACCTTCGGTGCCATCACCATCACCGAGGGGCGCTATCGCCAGATCCGCCGGATGATGAAGGTGGTGCGCTGTCTGGTGCTGTCCCTGAAGCGGGTGAGCGCCGACGGCATCGAACTGGACCCGACGCTGAAGCCCGGGGAGTGGAAGGAAATTTTCATCGAAACATAAAAAATCCCGCCGGTTTTCCGGCGGGATTTCGTTTTGTCATTAGATGGAGATGATGCCAAAGTACTTGGCCAGCTCGCCGGCCAGAATGACCACCAGAATGACGGGAGCCACCCAGCGGACCATGACCTCGTACAGAGCCTTGCGCTTGAAGGTACCGTTCTTCTCGACCTCGTCGGTGATGAACTTGGTACCAACCACATGACCGATCAGCATACAGGTGAAGAAAGCCACGATGGGCATCAGGATGGAGTTGGTAGCAAAGTCGAAGAAGTCCAGGAAAGCCATGCCAATGATGGTGATGTGGGACAGGGGGCCGTAACCCAGGCAGGACAGAGAACCCAGAGCGATGATGAACACGGTGATGCCGATGATGCCGGTGACACGGCCGACCTTCAGCTTGTCCTGCACGATGGACAGGAAGGTCTCCATCAGAGAGATGGAGGAGGTCAGAGCGGCGAAGAACACCAGCACGAAGAACACGGTGCCGATGAAAGTGCCCATGCCCATGGCCTCGAAGACCTTGGGCAGCACGCCGAACATCAGGCCGGGGCCGGCGGAGATGGTGGAGGCGTCACCGCCGTTGAAGGCAACAACGGAGGGGATGATCATCAGACCAGCCAGCATGGCGATGGCGGTGTCGAAGATCTCGATCTGGCCGACGGAAGTTTCCAGGTGGTTGTCATCCTTCATGTAGGAACCGTAGGTGATCATGATACCCATGGCCAAAGACATGGAGTAGAACAGCTGGCCCATGGCACCCAGCACGGTGGACACGGAGAACTTGGAGAAGTCGGGCAGCAGATAGAACTTCAGACCGGCCATGGCACCGGGCAGAGTCAGAGAGTAGATGGCAACGATCAGGCACAGGATGACCAGCACGGGCATCATGACCTTGCTGCACTTCTCGATGCCCTTGTCAACGCCCAGAATGACAACCAGAGCGGTCAGCACCACGAACATCACGAACCAGGGCATGGGGTTGTTCATCATACCGGGAGCGGCCACGGTGATGAAGTCGGTGAAGTAGCTGTCACCGGCCAGAGCCTGAGCGTTGCCGGCAATGAACTCGAACATGTACTTCAGAACCCAACCGCCGATGACGCAGTAGTAGGGGACGATGACGATGGGGATGATGGCGGCCAGAGGACCGAGGAACTTAAAGCGCTTGTCCAGCTCGCCATAGGCGGAGATACAGGACAGGCGGGTCTTACGGCCCAGAGCGATCTCAGTGACCATCAGGGCGAAGCCGAAGGTCAGAGCCAGCAGGATGTAGACCAGCAGGAAAATACCGCCGCCGTATTTAGCGGCCAGATAAGGAAAGCGCCACAGGTTGCCCAGACCGACTGCGGAGCCCGCAGCGGCCAGAACAAAACCGATGCGGCTGGAGAAGCTACTGCGATTTTCGTTCACGATTTTACACACCTCATACATTTATTTGAAACTTGATTCACGATTTTCTGTTTTTGGCAGAAAATACAGAAAAAACGGAAATTAGAACTATGTTACCATATTCGCATGGGCTTGGCAAGGGTAAAAAGCGCTTTTTTGCTTTTTTTTGACTAAAGAGACAGAATATGCGCCTCAGGATTGCTCGGGGCGGTACAGTGTGTCGGAAAGTGAAATAAAAGCAGATATAAAATACATAAATTGCCAATTTTGTCGAAAAAAGTCGAAGAATTGGGAACGAAATTGCTGGTAAAAAATAGCAAATACTATTGAACTGGGACGCCGGATATGTTAAATTGTAGATACCGATCGGAGCGACAAGGCTGCGCAGGCAGCATTCATGATATTTGGAACAAGGAGGCAGGCGTATGGAGGCTGTCAAGCGATTGCTGATCGCGGATACGGATGAAACATATCGACAGACCCTCAGGGGTGTGTTTGAAAACAAGCGGGACTTTATCGTTTCGGGTGATACAGGGGATGGAGAGGAACTGGTACGCATGGCGCGGCAGTATGAGCCCGATGCCATCGTGATGGATGTGGTGCTGTTCGGGATGGACGGCCTTGCGGTGCTGGAGGAGCTGAGCCGGCTGGAGCGCAAGCCGAAGATCGTCATGCTGTCCAACTTTACCCGGGGCGGTGTAGCCGATATGGCCGCCGAGCGGGGCGCGGACTATTTCATGACCAAGCCCTGCAGCGAGAATACCCTGTACCAGCGGGTGCAGCAGCTGACCGGCATGGATGTGGTGGCCCAGGAAGTGCCCCGCCGGGTCAGCATGGAGAGCAGAGTGACCGCCATTATCCACGATGTAGGTGTTCCCGCCCATATCAAGGGCTATCAGTACCTGCGGGAGGCCATTCTCATCGCTGTGGACGATATGGATGTCATCAATGCCGTCACCAAGGTGCTGTACCCCGCGGTAGCCAAGAAGTTCGGTACCACCGCCAGTCGGGTGGAGAGGGCCATCCGCCACGCCATTGAGGTGGCCTGGGACCGGGGCGATCTGGAAACACTCCAGAAATACTTCGGCTACACCGTCAACGGCGCCAAGGGAAAGCCCACCAATTCGGAATTTATCGCGCTTATATCTGACCGGCTGGTGCTGGAACAGGCGAAGAATCATGTGGGCTGAATCCCTTGGGGCGCAAGGGATTGCTAAATTTTTTTAATTTCAGCCAAACCTATGAAGGCTCCAAAGTTTCAATGAACGCCGACAAAACAGACCTATAAACTTATTTTGCTGAACCTATGAACACTCCTGCTTTATTGGGTATGAAACTGACCCGATGAACAGGAGTGTTTATTGCTATGACAGACATGAGCTTTGACTGGCAGATCGATGAGTTTATGGTGTTTTGCAGAAGCCGCCAGCTCCGCGAAAAAACGATGACCAGTTACGAACAAACCCTCCGCCTGTTTCAGCGATGGTGTGAGGAGCAGATGAAGATTTCAACTGTTGATAAGGTGACCGAATCCGTTGTTCGCCGATACATCAACGACTTGCAGGAGCGCGGAAAATATTCGTTCTATGCGGACGAAAAAAAGAAGGAGACAAACCATCCCGACAGAAGAAGGGATTTTAGAAAACCTGTCAGCATCATTACAGTTAACAACTACATCCGAAACCTTCGCGTTTTTTTCAACTGGTTGGATCGGGACTATCTGCTTACCAAAAATCCAATGAGGAAAGTCAAGCAATTGAAAGTAAATCGCAAGGCGAAGGAGTACCTTTCTGATGATGACTTTAAGCGATTGATTGCTCAATTGGATAAGTCCTACTATCCTGAACACCGCGATTTTGCCATGATTATGCTGATGATTGACAGTGGGATGCGTTTGGGAGAGTGTAGTTGTTTGCTGATAGACGACATCGATCTGGCAGCACACAAGGTTTTCCTGCGGGCTGAAATTACAAAGGGGCGAAGAGATAGAGTTGTATTCTTTTCCCCAAAACAGAAATGGTTCTGCGACGGTGGATTCAGTTCAAGGATAGGTATGTGGAGAGTGGGTATCTGTTTCCAGTGAAACGGCATGGAGGAAGTATTCAGGTGAGTAACTTTGAAACTAACTTTAAACATTATCTCCGCCGCGCAAAGTTGGATGAAAAGATATCCCCTCATTGTCTGCGGAATAACTTTGCGAAGCGCTGTCTGATGAGTGGTATGGATATCTACACTCTGAGTAAGATCCTCGGTCACTCCAGTGTCACAGTCACAGAACAGGCTTACTTGGATTTGAACGATGAAGACATAGGGAAGCGCTATCAGAACTTCAGCCCTGTATCTCGGATGTAATCAGCTTTAATTGGCTTCAGGTATCAACTTTTAACAACAATCCTCCAGAAGTATTAACTTTCTGGAGGATTGTTTTATCTTTTATTCAGTTTCGTATTTTCCGTAGATGTCATCAAGGAACTTTTGGAAGTCTTCTACCACTTCGGGAGGAGAAATGATCTGCGCCATCTTACGGAAGCCACAGAGCCAGCCGTAGAACTGGTCGCTGATTGCGATGTCAGTACTGACCACGAAATGACCGTTCCCTTCAGGGCGATAGAACACATTTGCACCTGTGCCGAAGCGGTCAACCATGGTGTCCAAGAGGTTGTTGGTAAAACACAGGCTTACGCGCTTCTTTTCGCCGCTGAACATGCCGAAGTGTTCCTGAGTGTACGCTTCCATGTTGATTTTGGAGAACTCGGCATTTCCCTCTCTTTGTTCGTCGCACACATCTACTCCCTTCATTCGGTCAAGTCTGAAGGTAACAGTACTGTTGCGCTGAGTGCTCCACGCAAGCACATAGTAATATCCATCGTTGATAATCAGCTTAAAGGGGCTAATTTGATAAGTCGCACCTTTCCGGCGATCCACTTGCTGTGTGCGATCCTGAATGGTGAACTTTTGATATTTGAAGGAAATCTGTCTGTTTTCGCGGATAGCCTGATTGACCGCCAACATAGCTGCCATGATGTGTTTGTTCGTAGTTTTGTTTCGGCCTACCAGATAGACCTCATTCTGCAATTCTTCAATCTGATAATCGCTGCAAAGGCTCTCTATTGCCGCAAGCAGATGCTTTTCCTGACTCTTGGAAATGAATTTGGATGCTCGGACACACTCGGCTAAGATACGCAATTCCTCGAAGTCGTAGGGGCGTCGGCTGACTTTGTAGCCGTGCTGTGATGCATCGTATTCTACTTCATATCCCAACAAATCTCGTTCTTCAATGTCTAATTCATCAAGATCGAAGTCCAATTCTTTATTCAGAATGGCAAGAATGTCATCAATATCACGCTTGATGGAGTGCCGTTCCGCAGTAATACCATAACGGGACAGATGCTCTTTTATATCCTTCAACTGGAGAGCGTGGTTTTCGTCAGTCTTCTTGGTAAGGATGTCCCACACCAGAAGAGATTTGAACTTTTGGCCTGGACGCTTGCCGCCGTGGTCGCTGTTCTTGATTGGAGATGCCATCTCACCGCCTCCGAAAACTATTATCAATTGTATTGTATCATATTTTGAAAAAAGGGAAGGAAGGAACGAAAGCTTCAAAAAGAGGCCCACCGCATTCCGCGGCGGGCCTTCATGGAAAAGGATATCAATAATTCTCTGCGTGGATCTCAAAGAAACTCTGAGGATAATCGCAGGCAGCGCAGATTTCGGGCGCGCTGGTGCCAACCACGATATGGCCGCAGTTACGGCACTCCCACACCTTGACCTCGCTCTTGGAGAAGACTTCTGCCATCTCCACATTCTTCAGCAGAGCACGATAGCGCTCCTCGTGGTGCTTCTCAACAGCGGCGACCAGACGGAATCTGGCAGCCAGTTCGGGGAAGCCCTCGGCCTCAGCGGTCTTGGCAAAACC
>JAZQVX010000047.1:0-6857 GCA_045632045.1 Lawsonibacter sp. | reverse complement strand
CCGGCGCAGGGGGAATCGAATTGCTCAAAGGCTGCCTGAATCTCCGCGATTTTCCGACGCTTCTCTTCGATGGCTTTGCGCTTCTTCCCCGCTACCACATCGGCGACAATGAGGGCGGCGCACCATACCAGCACCAGCGCCAGGAGCAGAATGGCGCAGTTCATGAAAAAGCCCTCGGGCAGCAGGAGGATGATGGGGTCGGTGCGCCAGTCGAACATCCAGTTGGTCTTGCCGGGGAAAAATACGGAGTGGAAGATCACGAAGGCTCTGTCGAAGTCTGTGGCAGCCAGAGCGCCCACCACGGCAAAGGTGATACCCAGTCCCACAGCCCCCCAGAAGCCGGCGGTGTGGCCCTTCAGCAGGGCGGGACGCACCTGCTTGACCTTACAGAACACCAACAGCGCGACCAGTGCGGCGGCGCTGACTGCCAGCGCTCCCAGATCCAGCAGGAAGAGTTTTCTTACATCCACGAAATGTTCCATGCCCTCCTGAGAAAAAATCAGATCTCCCACGGCGAAGTCGGGGCGCAGACCGATGCAAAAATCCATCATCTGGTCATAGGCCAGCTTGATCTGCTCTACGGTGACACCGTATTGGGTCAGGTCGAAGAGATCAATATGGGCGTAGTAAAAGGGTCTGAACAGCAGGGGCACGGCCACGGAGCCGCTGACCACCAGCAGGGCGGTGAGCAGGGCCAGCAGACCGGAGAGGGCTTTGGATTCTTTCATGGCGTTTCTCCTAATTCATTATGTGTAGGGGCGCACACTGTGCGCCCTCGGGTATGCGTTGGGTGTCTGCGGGCGCACACTGTGCGCCCCTACAGGCTTGCTTATTATACCACAATTTACCGAAAAAAGAAAGCCTCGCAGAGTTTCGCCGCCGCATGAATAAAATAAAAGAGGCCCCGAATAAATCGGGACCTCTTTTCGCCATTGGATGGAATGACAGTGAAATTACTTGGCAGCCTTCTTCTTGCCGAAGATGGTCTGGACGCCCTCGATGGCCAGAACCACAGCCAGAACCATCAGCAGAACGCCAACGACGGCCTGGACATAGGGGCCCCAGTCGGCGCCGCCGGCCTGGATCAGGCCGATCTGAGTCTTGGTGTTGATGAACAGAGAAGCCTCAGTGACGAACAGCATGAAGAACATGGGGATCCAGCACATGAAGCTCTTGCGGCCCACATTGCCCAGCCAGGCAGCGATAGCCAGCAGAGCCAGAGCGGCCAGCAGCTGGTTGGCGGAGCCAAACAGAGCCCAGATCTTGGCATAACCGTTCATGCCCAGGCCAATGCCCAGAACGACGGTGATGACGGTGGCGACATAGGGGTTGGCCAGAACCTTCTTGTAACCGGTGACATTCTCGGGAGTCTCACCCTTGGTGCCGTCGATCCAGAACTCCTGGAACATGAAGCGGCCCAGACGGGTAGCGGTATCCAGAGAGGTCAGGCAGAAGGTGGAGTAGGTCAGAACCAGCAGGGTGTACAGGATGGAGTACACGGTGCCGCGGGAAGGATCGATCATGGAAGCGATACCGCCGCCGAAGATAGCGGTGGCGCCGTTGAAGGCCAGATCGGTGCCGGCGAACTTGTAAGCGTGGGCAACAGCGGACAGGGTCAGCAGAGCCAGCACGCACTCGATCAGCATACCGCCGTAAGCGATGGGCTTAGCGTCGGTTTCCTTATCCAGCTGCTTGGAGGTGGTACCGGAACCAACCAGAGAGTGGAAGCCGGAGATAGCACCGCAGGCGATGGTGGTGAACAGGACGGGGAACACGGGAGTGGTGTTGCCTTCCTTGTTCAGCAGGGGCAGAGTGTCCAGAGAGGGGTTGCCCATGAACACGGCGATGACAGCCAGACCCAGCATAGCGTACAGCAGGAAGGAGGACAGGTAGTCACGGGGCTGCAGCAGGATCCACACGGGAGTGACGGAGGCGATCAGGATGTAAGCGCCAACGATCCACATCCAGGCGGTGGTGGACAGGCGGACGGGATAGAAGTTCAGGCCGATGGCGATGATGGCCACGATGCCGATACAACCAACGACGGAAGCGATGCCGATGGGAGCGCCCTTGCGATACACGCAGAAGCCGAAGACAACAGCCATAGCGATGAACAGCAGGGAGACCATGGCGACCTGAGCATTGGCGACACCGGCGGCGGTCAGGTTGCCAGCCTCGTCATAGGTGACACCGAAGGTGCCGGCGACGATGGAGGCGAAAGCAGCGACGACCAGGATCAGGGTCAGGTAAGAGAAAATGATGAACAGACGCTTGGCACGGACGGACATGTTGGCGGAGATGATCTCGCCGATGGACTTACCGCCGTGACGGACGGACGCAAACAGAGCGCCGAAGTCATGGACACCGCCGAAGAAGATACCTCCGATCACGATCCACAGGGCACATGCCAGCCAGCCGAAACCGGCACCGGCAGCGCTGATAGGACCAGTGATGGGGCCTGCGCCAGCGATGGAGGAGAAGTGGTGGCCCATCAGGACGGGAGCCTTAGCGGGCACATAGTCGATGCCATCTTCCAGAGCGTGGGCGGGGGTGGGCTCATTGCTTTCACCGACGCCCCACTCCTTGCACAGCCAACGGCCATAGAAAATATAGCCAATCAGCAGAAGAGCGGAACCGATAAGAACAAGGGTCAATGCATTCATTAAGAATTCTCTCCTTTCTTAATTGCGCTGGAGCGGAAATTCTGCTCCAGGTTTTTCCGGGCTCCCTTACCACCGGGATTGGAAAGGAAGCTTTGCGTGGAACATTCCATTGCTGCTATATGGTACTCCATCCATCCATGGAGTGACAGCCTAAAGTTTTTCTGGAAGCGTGTCTTCTGAATCAGTTTCTTCGCTTCCGGAGTGATGGTGTCCGCGAGGATCACCAGAGTCACATAGGAGGATTTATGCTCCTTGTGGGGGCGGATGCGGGCCATGCCGGCCTTCAGGGTGTTGTCCAGCAAAGTGCGGGCACCCTCTTCATCCAGGTATTCAGCGGTGTAGAAGTATGCGTATTCATACTGCTCAAAGGCGCTGATGACTGCCTTCTTGGAAAAGGCGTAATTTTCATCCCGCACGAAGAAATCCGCGGTGGCGGGATAGGTGCCGAATTCGGTCTGCGTTTCACCATTTATATTATAATGGTGTGAGTAGGCCTCCAGCAGGATATTGAGTCGATCCGTCAGGGTCATTTGCGTCGGTTCCTTTCGTGGGGCAGGGACTTTTGCTCATCTTCACCCCCTTCGGCGGGGTAAAATATGAACAATTCTTTAACAACAGCCATATCATACCAGATTCATCTTGCTTTTTCAAGTAGTGTACGAAATTTTTTCTGAAAAATGTAGTAAATTTTATGTTGTATCCCCCTCTCACCGCAACTTTTCATGTTTATTTTCTGTTCAAAAACAAGACAAAAGAGTGGATTTGCGACAAAGCGCATATCCACTCTTTTTGAAAATTATGAGTTTTTATGAGTTTTGGTAACTTTTGTCACAACTATCCGGGGATTTGATCAGATAAATCGCTATTTTCATTCCGCCCCGTTTCTGCTGCGGAAAGCGAAAAACCGCTGTCCGAAGTAATTGAGCAGCACAAACAGACCCATACCCACCAGCATAGAGAGGTTGCCCTGCATCTGCTCGGACAGGAAACTGCCCGCCAGAGCCGCCTCCACTGCCCGCTGGGCAATGCCATAGGCCAGTACCATGCACACGGCGATGTTCACCGCAAAGCGGATGACCACTCCCCTGCCCTTCTCCTTGTTTTTAAAGGTGAAGTGCTTATTGAGGAAGAAACTGACCACGCTGCCCACGGTATAATTGCCGATGGTGGACAGCCAATAGCCCACCTGTCCCCACTTGTGCAGTCCCGCCAGATTATACAGCCCGAACATCACCGCCGTTCCCACGAGGGTGTTGATGACGCCCACGATCAGAAACCGGACAAAGCTGCTGTTGAGAAGCTTATTCTTCATCCTGTTCCTTTCCGCCGCAGGCCCGGGAAATGATGTACCGGGGGCGGTCTTTGATCTCTTCATAGATCTTGGCGATGTAATAACCGATGATGCCCAGACAGAGCATCAGGGCGCTTCCGATGATGAGCTGGAGCAGAATGACGGTGGTAAAGCCCTCCAGCGCTCTGCCGGTGAACTTCTGCCACAGGGACCAGCCGCCCAGCAGCACGCTGGCCGCCAGCATACCCACGCCCATGACGGTGACCAGCTGCAGGGGTGCGGTGGTAAAGGCCACGATGTTGGTCACGGCGTAGCGCACCAACGACAGGAAGGACCACTTGCTCTCCCCCTCCAGACGGGGCTGGACTTCGAACTCCACCTGAGCCGTTTCAAAACCGATCCAGGAGGACAGAGCCCGGAAAAAGGCGTTCTTCTCCCGCATGGCCAGCAGGGTATCCACGGCTCGGCGGTCCAGGAGCTTAAAGTCGGAGGCCCGGGACATGTCGATCTTGGTGGCGCGGCTGATAATGGAATAAAATCCTTTAGCAAAAAGGCGATGCAAGGGACTTTCCTTGCCACGGTCAGACTTCACGCCCTCCACCACCTGCACCCCGTTCTGCCACAGCTGGTACATCTCGACCAGCTTTTCGGGGGGGTGCTGGAGGTCACAGTCCATCACCGCCACGCAATCTCCCCCGGCCTGTGCCAGACCGGCGAAGATGGCGGCCTCCTTGCCGAAATTGCGGGAGAAGCGCACGCCGCGCACCCGGGGATCAGCGGCGGAGGCCTCCAGCACCATCTGCCAGGTGCGGTCTTTGGAGCCGTCGTCCACGAAGAGCAACTCATAGTCGATCTCCGCCCCGCGCAGCAGACCGGCGATGGTCTGCGCCGCTCTGGGGACGGACTTCTCCTCATGATAGGCCGGGAGCACCACAGTGAGCAATCCGGTTTTCAGTTGCTTTTCCATTTGCTCATCTCCTGTTCTCATAGGCGATCTCAAAGTCGGACTTGGGGGTGTAATCCTCCCGCAGGCGAACTACCACTTTGCCATCCAGCACCTTCACACTGCCCTGCTCGGGGTAGAGGGGCATCTCGCGGAAGGCGGCAGTTTCTGCAAGGGCGATGACATCCTCCTCGGCGGGCTCCTCCACGGGGACGGACAGCCAGTCGTTGAGGTAGTAATAAATGTGCTTGTTCAGCTCCGCCACATTGTGGATGGGGACGGAATAGTGATCCACCTGTGCGTAGCTCTCCACGGCGGAGCGGATCTGGTCGTCGGGGATAGCCCCCACAAAGACCACTTCCATCCCCCGCTCATAGCCCTCGCAGCTCTCCACCCGGGCCATGAGGCGGGTGAGATAGCTCTCAGCGGCCCGGTGAGCCTGGGCGGAGGCGGTATACAGGACATTGTTGGTGTTCAGACAGAATACCAGCAGCAGCAGACTCCAGACCACGACGCCCGGAACGGCCTGACTGCGCAGTTTTTTCAGCCACCCGGAACCGTCCGCCACATCAGCCAGCAGGAAAACCGCCAGATAGACGAAGACATAGGCGTACTTCATCAGCGGGGTGGGGACGGAATAGGGGGAGATGATCTGGCCGAAGTTCACAGCCAGAGGGAGAATGGCCAGCAGACCCAGCAGGGTGAACAGCCGCCAGCCCTCCCGCTTCCGCTCCATCAGCCACGCCAGCGCGCAGACAGCCCCCAGCCCAAGGGCCAGCAGATTCAGAATCAGATAAAAAGTATTGCCAAAGCCGTTGGCGCTGCCGGGGATGAAGAAGAAGGCGATGACCTGTTTATAGGTGTCCAGCACCAGCCGGGGCAGCTGTGCGATGGGATAGCCGGAACTGGCGGCATCCATGCCCAGATAGGACAGCAGCTCCAGATCCTTCACCTTCAGGAAAATCATCAAAACCACATAATAAACCACGGCGCCAAGGGCGATATAGGCCATCAGCTTCAGGCCAAAGAGCAGTTCGGCATGGAAAGTATTTTCACTTTCCATAATCTGCCGCACAACGCAAAGCACGCTCAGCGCAATGGCGACAGTGACATAGACCTGATAGGTGCCCATGGTCATGGCCAGCAGGACGACTCCCGCGAAAAATCCCCACTTGCACCGCTTTGCCAGCCACACCGACAGCACCGCCATCAAGATGGCAAGGCAGTAGGCGCTGGCGGTGAACATATACAGGAAGGTATATCCCATGCAGGGGAAGGCGGCCATCACCGCGCCGCAGGCTCCCGCGAGGACATGACTGCGGATCTTCAGCACATCCACGCTCAGCGCCGCCGCCAGCCCCAGCAGAATCAGGGACAGAGCGCCGATGACGGCGGGCATCTGGGTGAAGTTGTTCAGAGCGGTGGCATAATGGAGAAACCACCGGCCGGAAACGGTCATCTGCTGCAGGTCATAGACCCGGCTCAGTCCGTCACCGTTGGGAATGATATTGGTAAAGGCGTACAGATGCACCAGATAGCCCACAAGGACACAGGCGAAAAAGGCCCACTTCTGCCCTTTTCCGATCCGCTGCCACAGCTTCGCGCCCAGCTCGTCCAGTTTCATAGGAACCTCCTGCTCATTTGCAGATTCTTTGACAGTTTATTATAGGCTTTTTTTCGGATTTTTGCAAGTCTTTACCACTCATATCAAATAAGGGCATAAAAACCCCGCCGCAGTTGCGGCGGGATTTCAATACTATTTATTAGCCCACAATAGCAGCGGTGTCCTTGGCGATCATCAGCTCCTCGTTGGTGGGGATGGCCCCAATTCCGCAGTTGCGGCATTGGGGGCCCTGTCGTGATTGATATGCTCGGGCGAAGTCAATTCGCCCTGCGCAAAATCTCCGCTTCGCTCCGATTTTTCTGGTCATCCCCACCATTAAAAAACCCCGCCGCAGTT
>JAZQVX010000046.1:0-4695 GCA_045632045.1 Lawsonibacter sp. | reverse complement strand
GGCAGCTTGTCCCAGCTTCGGGCGCCGACGGAGATCTGGTTGGCATACAGGATATGGTTGGTGCAGGCCAGATACTTCTGCACCTCATGGAAGTTGGCGCCCACGCAGGTATCCGCGGCGTTCTCCTGAGCGTCGATGGTGCCGGGGGAGAGGGCAAAGTAGACCTCGCCCCAGGGCAGGGGGGTAGGCTCCGCCCCGATGGCCTTCCAGAAATCCATGTGGTTGGCGTTCTCCATGGTGCGAATCTGGAGAGATTTGAAGTCGGCAAGGGTATCCAGAGGCCGGTCGGCGGTGGTCAGGCGGTAGGTGGCACCGTGGAGAATACCCAGCAGACGGGAGCCCGCCTTTTCATAGGCCCGCCCCAGTTCCTGCCGGAAGGGGTTTTCTCCGTTCAGCACTCCATCAATAGCCTCCCGGTCGTACTGTGCAAAAACCATGGGGAGATCAAAAACCGCCATTTCGGGCACAAAGGAAACGATGGGGGCGGTCTGGCAGACCACGATGTCCACATCGCCGCTCTGGCTCTGGCGCAGCAGATCCGTGTCCCCTCCCAGTCCTCCGTTGGGGTGATAGTCGATGGTCAGCCGTCCCCCGGTGATGTCAGACACCTTGTCCGACACCAGTTCTCCGAAGAGCTGACCCACCGCGCCCTTGCCGCTGGAGTCGGCACCGATGAGGGTCATCTGCTCCAGATGGGCGTAGCGCTCGGGGTGTCGTTGTGTTTCATTTGAAACATTTTCCACCACTGTTCCGCCGGAAATATCCCCGGTTTTCTCCCCCAAAAGGGCGGTGGAAAGGGGCTGAAACGCCGTCACCGCCCACAGGGCGATCAGGAAGGACGCAATAAAGGGAGCGGAGCCTCGGGCCACCTTCATGGGCGGCTCCTCAGCCAGATTGCCCGCCACGAACATGTCCAGCCCGAAGGGGGGCGTGGCCAGTCCGATGGACAGACAGCACACCAGAATCACACCGAAGTGGACGGGGTGTACCCCCATCTGCTCCGCCACAGGGAGCAGTACAGGGGCAAGGATGATGATGGCAGGGCCGGTGTCCATGACCATGCCCAGCAGAAGAAACAGCACCACCAGCACCGCCAGCAGGGCGGGGGCGGAGTGGAAATGGCGCAGGAAGAAGTCCTCCACCGCGGCGGTGGCCCGGGTCAGGGACAGGACGCGGCCGAAGGCGGTGGCGAAGGCCAGCACAAAGGCCAGTCCCGCGTAATTTTTCACCGCGGCGCGCAGCATGGGCAGGATCTCTCTGACGGTCACGGTGCGATAGAGAAACAGCGCCACGAACAGAGCGTAAAACACACTGACACAGGCCGCCTCGGTGGGGGTAAAGAAGCCGGAATAGATGCCGCCCAGAATGATGACCGGGCACAGCAGGGCCCAGAAGGAGTCCAGAAAGAGCTTTCCAAATCCCTGCTCCCGCAGAGATTCCAGTTCCCGGTCGATGCGCCCTCTGTCCTCTCCCTTCCGCAGACAGTGGACAACGGCGCAGCCCATCAGGAGCAGCGCCACCAGCACACCGGGCAGTACGCCTCCCAGAAAGAGGTCACCGGTGGACACCCCGGTGGACAGGGAGTAGAGCACAAAGGGGATGGAGGGGGGAATGATGACGCCCAGACCACCTGCCACCGACACAAGTCCCGCAGACCACGCCCTGTCATAGCCCAGTTCCACCATGAAGGGGATGCACATGGCACCCACGGCGGCGGTGGTGGCGGGGCCGGAGCCGGAGATGGCGCCGTAAAACAGACAGGTCAGAATGACCGCGCAGGGCACGCCGCCGGGAAAACGACCCACAAAATAGGCAAAGAGGTTGAACAGCCGCCGGGAGATGCCGCCCTCCGCCATGATGACGCCACCCAGAATGAACAGGGGCACCGCCAGAATGGGGGTAGCGTTGGCCCCGGAGAAGGTATTATGGATGATCTGAGCCACGGAACCACCCTGCTCCAGCAGGAGAACCGGGGCGGCGGAGCCAAGGATCATGGCCGCTCCGATGGGAACGGACAGGGCCACAGCCCCCAGAAAGACGAGGAACACCAGCAAAGCCGCCATTATGCCACCCCGCCTTTCCGTCCCAGACGCCGGGCCACCCGCTGCACACCCCGCAGGAAGCCCAGCACATAGCCGCCGAGCATGAGGGCGTAGATACACCACATAGGCCACTGCATGGCGGGGGAAGTTTCACCCGAGGCAAAAATATCCCCCACTACACCCACGGAACAGACCGCCAGCAGACCCATAGCCGCCATCACGGCCAGATCCACCGCCAGTTCCAGCCCTTTTCCCGCCCGAGGGGGGAGCAGCTGCATGAGGGCATTGACCCGGAGCATACTGCCCCGCTGAATGGTATAGGGCAGGGAGAGAAAGACGCTGCCGATCCAGCAGAAGCGGCAGAACTCCTCCGCCCAGGTCAGGGCGGACAGCCAGGGCAGATTCCGGGCGGCGACCTGAAACAGGCTCACACAGGCGATGACCACCAGAAACAGCACCAACAGCGCTTCTTCCAGATACTTGTCCAGCCAGCGCAGAAGCTTCATTCTCTCCCTCCTTTCCTACATAAATCGTTACGGTTTATTTGCCTGAGATAATGTCCAGCAGTTCCTGCCGCATGACCTCCACAGGGGCCTCCCGCCCCGTCCACAGCTCGATCTGGGCCACGCCCTGATACAGGGACATGCCAAGACCGTTCAGAGTGGGACAGCCCCGCGCCTCGGCATCCAGCAGAAACCGGGTCCGGGCAGGGTTATAGCAGGCATCGAAGCACAGCTGGCGGGGGCTTAGCAGTTCTTTGGGGATGGGCGAAGTGCCCTCGCTCTCCCCCATGCCCACGCCGCTGGCGTTTAGGACACAGTCGCACTCCCCCAGCAGGCTCCAGTCCCCATGGGAAACAAATTGGGCCACAGGGGCGAATTTCTCGTTGATCTCCTCCGTCAGCGCCCGGGCGGCGGCATCATGGAGGTCGGTGATATAGATGCGCCCCGCTCCATAGTGGGCCAGCACACTGCAAATGGCACGGCCGGCTCCGCCGGCACCCACGCAGAAGAAGGCTCGGCCGGTCACATCCAGCCCCACATCCCGGGTCAAAGCGGTGTAAAATCCAATACCGTCTGTATTATATCCCTTCAATGTTCCGTCAGGTAATCTTACAACGGTGTTGACCGCCCCCATTTTCCCGCACAGGGGGTCCAGTTCGTCCAGAAGGGGAAGCACCGCCACCTTATTGGGCTTGGTCACGGCGAAGCCGGGAACACCCTCCCGGCGCAGTTTTTCCACGGCGGCGGGCAGCTGTTTTTCGTCCGTTTCCGTATAGGTATAGCGCAGATCCAGCCCCATTTCGGCATAGGCCGCGTTCTGCATCCGGGCGGCGAAGGACTGGCTCAGAGGGGTGCCCAGCAGGGTAATGATCCGCTTTTCCCGATTTTCGCTCATATTGCTCCCCTCCCCATAAAATATCAGTTTATTATACCATGCCACCCACCCAAAAGCCATAGCGGAGTCCGCAAAAAAGACGAAGATGTGTTCGCCACATCTTCGTCTTTTTCTTTCAGATGATCTGCGCCTTATGCAGAGATCGCACCAGCAGGGGGATGAGCACCAGCTGAACCACGATGCCTGGGATGGCGTTGAGCAGGGCTCCCGCCAGAAAGGCGCTCCATGTAAAGGGGCTGCCGCTGATGCCCATAATGACCATCATGGCACAGCCCCACACTGCCCGGCCGGCCACCATGGCACACAGCAGGGAAATGTAAATGCCGCTGAGCTTTTTGGGCAGGAGGCGGTAGAGCATTCCCACCACCAGTCCGTAGGTGCCCAGCTCAAAGGTCATGCCCAGAGCCGTTACCAGCGGGGGCATACCCAGCCAGAGGTGGCGCAGCAGCGGGGCGCAGGCGCCCACGGCGGCACCCCACCAGGGACCGCAGAGATAGCCCGCCAGCAAAACAGGCAGGTGCATGGGACACAGGGCGCTGCCGATCTGGGGGATCTGTCCCGTCAGGAAGGGCAGCACGAGGGCCAATGCCAGACACATGGCGGCATAGACCAGTTTGGTTACTTTCATGGTTGTTTTCTCCCTTATGTATTTTGCCGTCTTGAACGGGAGAAAGTGTGTCTTGGACACGGTTTACGCGTGAAAAACAGCTCCGGCTTGGCCGGAAGATGGTCACAGACCGGCGCAGATGCTGCGCAGCAGCTCCACGCCCTCTTCCATCACTTTGGACAGGGACATCACCTGGGTACCCACCACCAGATTTCCGCACTGGTTCACCGGCAGCAGAAGCTTTTTGGCGGCGCTGCGGCCCACGGCGACGGCCATCTCCGGGGTGATCTCCCCCAGCATGGCGTCGGCGGCAAGGATCCCGATGGGGCCCACGATGACATCGGCGGTGCGGCAGGCCACCAGCACCGGGTTTTCCCCCGTGGCACCGGCGGTGGCACCGGCTTTCAGCATGGCCGCTGTGGCCAGAGCATTGGTACCCACCGCGGTGATGGGCCAGTCGATCCCGGCTGCCCGGGCCTTCTCGATAAAAAGCTGCCCCATACGGCCGCTCTGTCCGTCAATGACCACAATGTTCATGCCGCGCCTCCCTTTTGTTTCCTGTCTGCCCCAGTATAGCACACCTCCCGCTTCGGCGCAACGCCCTGATCCCCCCTGCCGGAAGAAAAAGGGAATTTTCAGTTTTCTTCA
>JAZQVX010000045.1:0-1846 GCA_045632045.1 Lawsonibacter sp. | reverse complement strand
GACATCGCCCTGCACTCCCTGCGGGAAGTCATCGCCGCCTGTGACGACGCCGGGTACGGACACATCGCCCTGTGCCCCGAGACCATGGGCAAGATCAACCAGCTTGGCGATCTGGACGAGGTGCTGGAACTTTGTACGCTGGACGAGCGGCTGGTGCCCTGTATCGACTTCGGTCATCTCTACGCCCGGTCGCTGGGCGTGGACGACGGATCGGAGGCGTTCCACAGAATGCTCGACCGTGTGGAAGAAATTCTGGGTTCGGAGCGGGCAGGGAAGTTCCACAGCCACTTCTCCCATATTCAATTTACTCCCAACGGCGGGGAGAAGTGTCACCGCACCTTTGCCGACGACGACGGGTACGGCCCCGACTGGGCCCCTCTGGCCGCCGAGATCGCCCGCCGCGGCTGGAGCCCCACCTTCATCTGCGAGTCTGCGGGAACGCAGGCGGAGGATGCAGGGGAAATGAAGCGAATTTATCTGCAAAACCTGTAACAAAGGAGCGATTTCAATATGAACCATATTTCCAAGATTTCTGCCAAGCTGGCCGACTACGGTCTGGACGCCATGCTCATCACCAGCGAGTCCGGTGAGCTGTATGCCCTGGGTTTCCACGGCGAGGGTATGCTGCTGGTCACTGCCGAGGGCGGTCACTACTCCACCGACGGCCGCTATATCGAGGCCGCCGAGGAGCAGGTCAAGGGCGTGGAGCTGGAGTGCATCGGTGCCGGCAAGACCCACCTGTCTTTGGCCAAGGCCTATATCGAGGCCCACAAGCTGACCAATGTGGGCTTTGAGAGCAGTGCCGTCACCGTGGACGAGCACCGCCGCCTGACTCAGGAGCTGCCCTGCATTTTCACCCCCGCCCAGTCCCTGCTGGACGATCTGCGCGCCGCCAAGGACGAGGGGGAGATCGAGGCACTGAAGAAGGCCCAGAAGATCACCGACGATGCCTTCAAGGCCGTGCTGAACTATATCCGCCCCGGCATGACCGAGCAGGAAATCGCCGCCCGTCTGGTGTACGAGATGCTGCGCATGGGCGCTGAGAAGGTGTCCTTCGATCCCATCGTGGCCGCCGGCCCCAACGGTTCCCGCCCCCACGCCATCCCCGGCGGCCGCGTCACCGGGAGCGGCATGTTCGTCACCATGGACTTCGGCTGTAAGGTGGACGGCTACTGCTCCGACATGACCCGTACCGTGGCCATCGGCCAGCCCGACGAGGAGATGGAGAAGGTCTATCAGACCGTTCTGGAAGCTCAGAAGGCCGGCATCAACGCCGCCCGCGCCGGTGTTCCCGGCAAGGAGATCGACGCCGCCGCCCGCCGCATCATCGAGGAGGCCGGCTACGGCGAGTACTTCAACCACGGCTTCGGTCACTCTCTGGGCATCGACATCCACGAGAGCCCCAACGCCAACGCCCGCGAGGAGCGGGAGCTGCCTGTGGGCGCCGTCATTTCCGCCGAGCCCGGCATCTATATCCCCGGTAAGTTCGGCGTGCGCATCGAGGATGTGCTGATCCTGAAGGAAGGCGGCTGTGAGAACATCACCCGCTCTCCCAAGAATCTGATTATTCTGTAAATGCCCCCGTTTTACCTGTTCGGACAATAAAAATGGCGCTACCCCCTTGTCAAAGCAGGAAAAATAGGGTAAAATAAATCAGCTTAGCTATATAAATTTATATGGAGGATGATTCCTATGGCAATGATTACCGCCAGCGATTTCCGTAACGGCGTGACCTTCGAGATGGAAGGCAAGGTTATGCAGGTCGTTGAGTTCCAGCATGTTAACCCCGGCAAGGGCGCCGCTTTCGTCCGCACCAAGATGAGAAACGTCATCACCGGCGGCGTGA
>JAZQVX010000044.1:0-1920 GCA_045632045.1 Lawsonibacter sp. | reverse complement strand
GGCCAAGACCCGCACCTTCACCGGGGGCGAGAACACCGTCACCTTCCGTGATGTGGCCGGTGCCGACGAGGAGAAGGCCGAGCTGCAGGAAGTGGTGGAATTCCTCAAAGATCCCACCAAGTTTGACCGACTGGGTGCCCGAATCCCCAAGGGCGTGCTGCTGGTGGGCCCTCCCGGCACCGGTAAGACCCTGCTGGCCAAGGCCGTTGCAGGCGAGGCCGGGGTGCGTTTTCTGACCATCTCCGGCTCTGACTTTGTGGAGCTGTATGTGGGCGTGGGTGCCTCCCGCGTCCGCGACCTGTTTGAGCAGGCCAAAAAGCAGTCCCCCGCCATCATCTTCATCGACGAGATCGACGCCGTGGGCCGCCAGCGCGGCACCGGACTGGGCGGCGGTCACGACGAGCGCGAGCAGACGCTGAACCAGCTGCTGGTGGAAATGGACGGGTTCAACGCCAACGAGGGCGTCATCGTCATGGCCGCCACCAACCGACAGGATGTTCTGGACCCCGCCCTGCTGCGTCCCGGCCGCTTCGACCGCCAGATCTATGTGGGTCTGCCCGACATCAAGGGCCGCGAAGAGGTGCTGAAGGTTCACGCCCGCAAGAAGCCTCTGGGCGATGATGTTTCCCTGCATGAGGTGGCGCAGGCCACCACCGGCTTCACCGGCGCCGAGCTGGAAAACCTCCTCAACGAGGCCGCCCTGCTGGCCGCCCGCCGGGAGAAGGGGTTCATCACCCGTGACGAGATCGACGAGGCCATGATGAAGGTCATCGCCGGCCCCGAAAAGCGCAGCCGCGTGGTCACGCAGCAGGCCAAAATCCTCACCGCCTATCACGAGGCCGGTCACGCCGTGGTCATCCATGAGCTGCCCACCCAGGACCCTGTCCACCAGATCACCATCGTTCCCCGAGGCGCAGCCGGCGGTCTGACCGTTTCTCTGCCCAAGGAGGATCGCTCCTACCACTCCAAGACCGAGCTGAAGGAGCGCATCGCCGTCTGTCTGGGCGGTCGTGTGGCGGAGAAGCTGGTGCTGGGCGACATCTCCACCGGTGCCTCCAACGACATCCAGCGTGCCACCGAGATCGCCCGGGCTATGGTCACCAAGTACGGCATGAGTCAGGAGCTGGGCTCCATCCACTATGACAACGAGGGGGACAATGTCTTCATCGGCCGCAGTGTGGCCCAGTCCAAGGGCTACTCTCAGGAGGTGGCCGCCCTCATTGATCGGGAGGTCAAGTACTTCGTGGATACCGCCTATGCCCGCTGTGAGGAGATCCTGAAAAACCGAAGCCATGAGCTGGAACTCACCGCCCAGTTTCTGCTGGAGCATGAAACCATGACCGCCGAGCAGTTTGAGGAAATTTTCAAGCAGACTGCCGGGGAAGAAAATTAAAAAACAAAAGACGCCGCGTATGCGCGGCGTCTTTTTCTTGCCTGATCCGGGGATCGGGTATATCATGGAGGAAAGAAAGGAGGGGGAGCATGACCAAAGAACTCTTTGTAAAGGCCCTGACCCGCTTTGCCGCCGGAGTCGGATTGGTGGCAGTTTTGTTGTTTCTGCCTGCGGGAACGCTGGATTTCTTCGGGGGCTGGCTGTTTATGGCGGTGCTTTTTGTCCCCATGCTGCTTCTGGGCGTGGTCCTGTGCGTGAAGTCCCCCGAGCTGCTGGAAAAGCGTCTGCGCGCCAAAGAGGCGCGGGGGGAGCAGTCCCTTGTGGTGAAGCTCAGCGCCCTCATGTTCCTTGCGGGCTTTATCGTGGCGGGGCTGGACTGCCGCTTTGGATGGAGCGAG
The DNA here is from genome assembly GCA_045632045.1 of Lawsonibacter sp. Classification (GTDB taxonomy): domain Bacteria; phylum Bacillota; class Clostridia; order Oscillospirales; family Oscillospiraceae; genus Lawsonibacter. The sequence goes on along the minus strand of JAZQVX010000044.1, from coordinate 129 downwards.
CTGCCCCGCTGGGTGAACTGGCTGGGCGCAGGGCTGTTTCTGCTGTCTTATCTGCTCTATGCCGAGGTCATGCGGGAAAACGCATACCTCTCCCGCACCATAGAGGTGCAGCAGGGACAGAAGGTGGTG
>JAZQVX010000043.1:0-2360 GCA_045632045.1 Lawsonibacter sp. | reverse complement strand
TCATAGCCGGAGCAGCGGCACAGATTGCCGGCCAGGAAGGCCCGGATCTCGTCGTCGGAGGGATCGGGGTTTTCCCGCAGCAGGGCGATGGTGTTCATCACGAAACCGGGGTTGCAGAAACCGCACTGGTCGGCGCCCTGAGCGGCGATGAATCCGACGAAGTCGGCGGCCTCTTCCTGAAGACCCTCCAGAGTATAGATCTCATGGCCGTCGGCGCGGACAGCCAGCGTGGAGCAGGACAGGATGGGCTTGCCGTCCATCAGCACGGTGCAAAGACCGCAGTTGGAGGAGTCACAGCCCCGCTTTACGGACAGGCAGCCCTTTTCCCGCAGGAAATCCAGCAGAATGGTGTCGGTTTCCACGGACGCGGTGACGGCCTTGCCGTTGAGTTTCAGTTTGATCTCCATATCACTTACCTCCCAGTTCCTGCATGGAACGCTCCACAAGCACCTTGATCAGGTGGGTGCGGTACTCTGCGCTGCCGCGCATGTTGCCCTCGGTGGGGGCGTTGTCTGCCACATAGGTTGCGAAACCATCGGCCTCGGCGTTCCGAACCAGCATGGCCCGGGCGGGACGGGCGCCAATGGAGGCGCGGTACTCTCCGTTCATCCGGGCGACGGCGCAGGCCAGCACGGGGAAGTCGGTGCGCTGGTTGCGCACGGAGGAGTAGACCACCTTACAGGGGGTCTTTTTCACGATCAGTCTGACGAGGATGTCGTTGTCGGCCTGCATGTTGACAAACTGCTCCAGGGGGACGATGCCGCCCTTATACAGCTCCACATAGGAATCCAGCGCCAGAAATACGGTCAGCACATCGGAGAAGCCGAAGCGGCCCCAGATGCTGCCGCCCACGGTGGCCATATTGCGGAACTGGACACCCACGATGTCCTTGACCGCGTTTGCGATGGCATGGTCGGCGTATTCGTTCAGACCCACATGGGTTTCAATATCGCGCAGAGTGACCATGGCGCCGATGGAAAAGGCCTCATCGGTCTCTTCGATCTGATCCAGACCCAGATCACACAGGTCGATGACGGTGTTGACGCTGTTTGAACCAAGGCGCAACCACATCATTCCGCCAAGGATACGGTTGCGTTTGTTTTGATTCAGCTCCCATGCCTCTGCCAAAGACTGGGCGCGAATGTATTTATCAATGGTTATCATAAGCAACGCTCCTTCTCTCGTTGGATTGCATAATTATCCTTTTAAAGTATAACAGTTCGCATTGATTTTGAAAAGGGAATTTGTTATAATGGCGTTGTACTTCGCAAACTACAACGAAATGGAGAACAAATGATGAAAAAAATTCTGAGTATGCTGCTGTCTGCGGCCATGGTTCTGTCTTTGGCCGCCTGCGGTCAGTCCCCCAAGCAGGAGGAGCCCGCTGTGTCCGAGCCCCCTGCCGTGGAGACTCCCGCCCCCGAGGAGCCTGCCGACCACTATCCCGTCACCGTGACCGACCACGCCGGCCGCGAGGTGGTCATTGAGGCTGAGCCCGAGAAGCTGGTCAGCGGCTATTATATTTCCACCAGTGCCCTGATCGCCCTGGATCTGGATGAGAAGCTGGTGGGCATCGAGGCCAAGGCCAACAAGCGCGCCATCTACTCTCTGGCCGCTCCCGAGCTGATCGCCCTGCCCAATGTGGGTACCGCCAAGGAGTTCGATCTGGAGGGCTGCGCCGCTCTGGAGCCCGATCTGGTCATTCTGCCCATGAAGCTCAAGAGCGCCGTGGAAACTCTGGAGGGTCTGGGCATTGATGTTCTGCTGGTCAACCCCGAGGATCAGGAGCTGCTGACCGGCATGATCCACATGATCGCCGAGGCCACCAACACCGAGGACAAGGCCGCCGAGCTGCTGGGCTTTACCGCCGAGCAGGAGTCTTACCTGGCTGAAACTCTGGCCGGTGCCGAGACTCCCAGCGTCTATCTGGCAGGCAACTCCTCCATGCTGTCCACCGCAGGCGATGCCATGTACCAGTCCGATATGATCCGTCTGGCCGGCGGTGTCAACGCCGCGGCCGAAATCGAAGATACCTACTGGGTGGAGATCGACTATGAGCAGCTGCTGAGCTGGGATCCCGACTATATTATTCTGGCCTCCGACGCCGCCTATACCGTGGACGATGTGCTGGCCGATCCCAATCTGGCCGACTGCGCCGCTGTTGTCAACGGAAATGTGTACCAGCTGCCCAACAAGGCCGAGGCATGGGACAGCCCCGTTCCCAGCGGCATTCTGGGCGCTCTGTGGCTGGCCAATGTGCTGCACAACGACCTGCTGACCGACGCTGACTGCGCCGCCAAGATGGATGAATACTATGAAAACTTCTACGGTTTCACCTACAGCGAAAACTAAATATTACT
>JAZQVX010000042.1:0-3377 GCA_045632045.1 Lawsonibacter sp. | reverse complement strand
GTGGCGGCGCGGATGTTGACCACCTTGTTGCTGCGGCGCTCGTTCTCCATACCGATCACATCGTAATTGTCGTTGTTATTGTTTCGGGACACCCGCTCCACACGCTCGGGGCGCTCATAGCGGTCGATGCCGCGCTCACGGCGCTCGGTGGCGCGGGGGGCGGCAGTCTCATACTCCTCGAAATCGTCATCCTCATCCTCGAAGGGGTGTGCCATGCGCTTCAGCTCATCAAAAATTCCCATAGGGTGCTCCCTCTTTTCTATGTAAATCGAACTTCCAAACCCTGCTTCAGCCGTTGGCCCGCATGGGCGGGCGGGGGCCAAAGAGTGCCGTACCCACCCGGACAAGGGTGGCGCCCTGAGCGATGGCGTCCTCAAAGTCGCCGCTCATGCCCATGGAGAGGCACATCATACTACTTTGATTATCCGTCATTTTCTCCTTTATGTCAACAAAAAGCTGGCGCATGGTGGAAAAATAAGGGATGTTTGCCCCCGGTTCGTGGGAAATGGGAGGAATTGCCATCAGACCCCGGAGCCGGACATGCTCCAGCTCCACAGCCAGCTGTGCCAGCGCGGGCAGCTCCTCCACGGAAACGCCCCCCTTGCTCTCCTCCCCGGCCACATTGACCTCCAGCAGGATGTCCTGCACGATGCCCAGTTTGGCCGCCTGATCGTCAATGGCCCGCAGCAGTCGCTCGGAATCCACCGACTCGATGAGATCCGCCTTGCCCACCACCTGCTTGACCTTGTTGGTCTGAAGGTGGCCGATGAAGTGGAGCTTGGCCCCCTCATAGGCATTCTCTTCCAGATGGGCGGTCATCTCCTGCACCCGGTTCTCCCCGCAGACGGTGACGCCGGCGGCGATGGCGGCGCGGATGGTGTCCCCGGTCTGCACCTTGGTGGCGGCGCAGAGGGTCACCTCCTCCGGCCTGCGCCCGGCGGCGATGGCAGCGGCGGCGATGCGGCTTTGCACCTGTTCAATTCGGTCTTTCAGTTCCATAACAGACCTTCTCTCTGTAGAAATCCCTAAGCTCCCCCCTTGCGGGGGAGCTGGCATTTGCGTAGCAAATGACTGAGGGGGTTACATGTCGCAGTTACCCCCCCCGTCTGGCCTTCGGCCATCCACCGCCCCCGCAAGGGGGGAGGTCAATCACGCAACCATCATTTTTCCGTCATACAGGCCCACCGCTCTCACGATGACCTCCTCCCCCGCCCGGAGGGTATCCGCGGCAGTGGCATCAACTGCGTTGACCACATAGAAGTCCTGGCTCTCTGTGACCACCTTCACCTGCTTAAACTCGGCTCTGCCCGCCATGAGGACATAGACACCCAGCATCTGATGCTCGGCAGTTTCGCCGGTCTGTTCGTCGGTGGTGGTGTATTTCTCCATGTGGAGGGCCTGCTTGGGGATGCGCAGACCGGCATAGCTGTTGAAAATAAGCTCCGCGCTCTGGAAGCGCAGCAGGGTGGTCTGACCCAGATAGCGGTCGGTGGAAAAGACGGCGCAGACCTGTCCATCCTCCGCCCCGCTCAGACGCTCCACCCGCATGGGCACATCCTGTCGGAAGTCACCGGAGAAGCGCAGCAGGGCACTGCCGCCCACTTTCAGTGTTTCCGCCACTTCCTCGGGGAGATTGGCGGCAAAGTACCAGCGGTTGCTGGTGATGAGCTTGCCCACCGCATCCAGATGCCCCGCCCCCGCCTTCAGGATGGAATCCAGGGCGGAAGGGGTCAGCTCCATGGCGCTTTTGGGGGTGAGGACATCCTCCAGTCCATCCACCAGAGCGGAGAAAGTACCGGAGGCTTTTGCCTTCACCCGGCTGTATGTACCGGAAAAGGCGCTGCTCTGGCTCTTATAGTCGCTTCGCAGCTGGGACAGGCGGTTTTTCAGATCGGCCACGGTGACGCCCTCGCTGTAAGTAACGCCTCGCTGGATCACATGGCTCTTGACATCGCGCACCAGCTCGTCCATCTCGGTGAAATCCTGGGCGGCGGCGGCAGAGCGCAGATCCACCACACAGGCGAGAACCTGCTCGTCCATCTGGGCGGCGGAGTCCACACCGGCACCCATGGTCAGGACAGACTCCAGCACGGCGATCTCAGACTCCAGCGCCTCCAGCCGCGCGCTGTCCTGCTGGGCCTGAGCGTCCCGGTAGACATAGGCGGCGGTCTGCCCCACGCCCAGCTTCTCGCCCTCGCCGCACTGCAGCTCCACGATGCCCGCCTCGGCCTGAAGAACCTGTTCCTGCCGGATCAGCACACCGTTGGCCTGCGCGCTCTCGGAGTGGGTATATTCATATGTGAAGGTGGTGGTATAGGGGTCATTGAAGGTATCAAAGACATAGGCGCCGAAGTAAATACACAAAACCGCGGCGAATATGACCATCACCAGGGTGATAACGGGTTTTCCCTGCTTCATCTCTGCTGCCTTTCCGGCGGCGGGAGGGGCTTAGTGACGGGGCTCGACCTCCTCTTCCCGACTCATAAAGGGAACGGGCTGTTCGGGGACGATGGTAGAGATGGCGTGTTTATACACCACCTGCTGTTTTCCGTCGGTGGAGAGCACCACGGTAAAGGCGTCAAATCCGGTGACATAGCCCCGCATCTGAAAGCCGTTCATGAGGAACATGGTGACGCTCCTGCGCTCCCGGCGCACCTGGGTAAGAAAAATGTCCTGTAAGTTATTGAATTTCGGCATAGTTCAGCACTCCTTTTTCTTTGGGCGGACTTGTCCGCCCTGAGTGCCTTTATCATATACCAAATTCTTCCATAAATTCTGTCGAACGGCGGAGGGCATCCAAAAGATTCGGGTCGCTTCCCCACACGATCTGCTTCGCGGCGGTGTTGCGCTTGAACCATGTCAGCTGCCGCTTGGCGTACTGGCGGGAGCGCAGCTTGATCTCCTCGGCACCGGCGCGGTAGTCCCCGGTGCGGAGAACGGCCTCCACCATCTCCTTATAGCCGATGGCCTGCATGGCGGTACACTTCTCGGGCACACCGCTGTTGAGCAGAGCCCGGACTTCCTCCACCAGCCCCTGCTCCATCATCACATCCACCCGGCGGTCAATGCGGCTCCACATATCCGCCCGGTTCTCATAGCTGAGATTGATGGTCAGGGCCTCATACCGGGGCGGGATGGCCAGTGTTTCGGCGTTGTGCTGAGTGATGGTCTTGCCTGTGGTGAGGTAGACCTCCAGCGCCCGGACGATGCGCTTTTCGTCGTTGGGGTGGAGGCGGGCGGCGGATTCGGGATCCACCTTGGCCAGCTCCTCCAGCAGCTTTTCGCCCCCCTCGGTTCGGATGCGCCCCTCCAGCTCACCCCGCAGGGGGGATTCGGGGGAAAAGGCGGAGAAGGTGCGCCCGGACAGCAGGGAGTCG
>JAZQVX010000041.1:0-11153 GCA_045632045.1 Lawsonibacter sp. | reverse complement strand
TCACCATCCTGCCCGCGGCGGAGGTTCTGCCCCATACCGCCCCCGGCGGTCTGGCGGGACTGGACAAACAGCTCCAGAAGCTGGCCGCCAAGGCCACCCGGGAGGAGCTGAAGGATCTGGCCGCCAATCTGGAGCGGGATCGGGAGGCCGTCCGGGAGGGCAGACTCCCCGCACCCGACCGCTATCTTCCCCTCATCTGCCCCGGGGAGCACACCGCGGTGGAATATTTTCCCCCCGATGCCTGCCTGATCTTCTCCGAAACTGCCCGGGTCACCGACCGGGCCCGCACATGGCACTGGCAGATGGAGGAGGATGCCAGCACCCTGCTGGAGCGGCAGGAACTACCCGGCGCCTGCGCCCAGCTCGTGGTTCCCCTGTCCGATCTGTGCGAAAAGCTGGAGGAATTCCCCTGCGTCTATCTGGACAGTTTTCCGGCCGGTCAGTACCCCATTCCCCCCAGGACCCTGCTGTCTGTCATGGCCAAGCAGCTGCCCGCCTACGGGGTCAGTCTGGAGGCCGCGGCTCAGGATCTGGAGCATTACCGCAATACCGGCTTTGCAAGTCTTGTCCTCTGCTCCGGTGAGCAGCGGGCGCTGGATCTGCAGGCATTTTTAAGAGAGCATAAAATCCCCTCCGCCGTGGAGTTCCGCCTGAAGGGGATGCCCAGACCCGGCGAGATCGTGCTGACCATCGGCGGTCTGTCCGGCGGCGTGGAGTACCCCGACATCAAGCTGGCGGTGGTGGCGGAGGGGGACAAATCCGCCCCCAAGCGCAAGAGCCGCGTCCAGAAGGATGTGACCAACCGCCAGAAGCTGAAGAGCTATGCCGACCTGACTCCCGGTGATCTGGTGGTGCATGAGAAGTACGGCGTGGGCCGCTTCGTGGAGATGACCAAGCTGACCAACGACGGCGTGGAGCGGGACTATATCAAGATCGCCTACGCCGGCACCGATGTCCTCTATGTCCCCGCCACGGGACTGGATCAGGTCAGCAAATATATCGGCGCCGGTGCCGATGCCGCCGAAACGAAAAAACTCTCCCGACTGGGGGGCGGCGACTGGGAAAAGGCCAAGAGCAAGGCGAAGAAGGCTGTGGCCGATCTGGCCAAGGGGCTTATCCAGCTCTACGCCCAGCGCCAGCGCCAGCCCGGATTTGCCTTCTCGCCCGATACCCCCTGGCAGCGGGAGTTTGAAGATCAGTTTGAATTTGTAGAGACGGACGATCAGCTGCGCTGTATCGCCGAGATCAAGCGGGACATGGAAAGTCCCACCCCCATGGACCGTCTGCTGTGCGGCGATGTGGGCTACGGCAAGACGGAGGTGGCCTTCCGGGCCATCATGAAGTGCGTCATGGACGGCAAGCAGGCCGCCATTCTGGCCCCCACCACCGTTCTGGCCCGGCAGCACTTCCTCACCGCCCTGAAGCGCTTTGCCAAATATCCCGTCAACATTGATGTGGTCTCCCGCTTCCGCACATCCAAGCAGATGCAGGAAACGCTGCGCCGGGTGGCGGCGGGACAGGTGGATATTCTCATCGGTACCCACCGCCTGTTCAACAAGGATGTCCAGTTCAAGGATCTGGGTCTGCTGGTGGTGGACGAGGAGCAGCGCTTCGGCGTCCAGCACAAGGAAAAGCTCAAAGAGCGCTTCAAGCAGGTGGATGTCCTGACCCTCTCCGCCACCCCCATCCCCCGAACCCTGAACATGGCCCTGTCGGGCATCCGGGATATCCCCCCCCTGGAGGAGCCCCCCTCCGTCCGCCAGCCTGTCCAGACCTATGTGCTGGAGCACGACTGGGGTGTGCTGGGTGACGCCATGCGAAGAGAACTGGAGCGGGGCGGACAGGTCTATTACCTCCACAACCGGGTGGAGACGATTGATAAGTGCGCCGCACGGCTGCAGATGCTGCTGGGGGAGGACGCCGCCATCGGCATCGCCCACGGCAAGATGACCCAGGACGCCATCGACGATGTCATGAGCCGCATGACCGACGGCGAACTCAATGTGCTGGTCTGCACCACCATCATCGAGACCGGCATCGACCTGCCCAACGCCAACACCCTCATCATCGAGGACGCCGACCACCTCGGCCTTGCCCAGCTCCACCAGATCCGTGGCCGCGTGGGCCGCTCCAACCGCCGTGCCTTCGCCTATCTGACCTACCGCCGGGGCAAGGTGCTGTCCGAGGTGTCCACCAAGCGTCTTTCCGCCATCCGGGAATTTGCCGAGTTCGGCTCCGGCTTTAAAATCGCCATGCGCGATCTGGAGATTCGCGGCGCGGGCAATGTGCTGGGCCCCGAGCAGTCGGGCTTCCTGCTCAGCGTGGGCTATGATATGTATCTGAGACTGCTGGAGGAGGCCGTCCTCACCGAGCAGGGACTCCCTGTTCCCCGGAGAGAAGACTGTCAAGTGAATCTCCCTGTCGCCGCTGCCATCCCTGACCGCTATATCCCCACTCAGGAGCAGCGCATGGACCTGTACCGCCGCATCGCCGCCATCCGCACCGAGCAGGACGCCGACGATCTGGTGGATGAGCTCATCGACCGCTACGGCGAGCCTCCGAGAACCGTCAACAATCTCATCACCGTGGCCCTGCTGCGCGGCGCGGCCATGGCCTGCGGCGTCACCGCCATCGACCAGAAGGGGGACACCCTCCTGCTCACCATCCCGGAGTTCGACTTTGAGAAGGTGGTGGAGCTGTGCTCCCGGGAGAAGTACCGCAAGCGGCTGGTGTTGCTGCCCGGTGATGTGGCAAGAGTCAGCCTGAAGCTGGGCAAGACCGAATCGGGGCTGAAGGCGGCAAGGACTTTGATCGACGAGTACGCCGGAAATTAAGAATAAATTGGAAACTTTTCCCTCACGGCTGGTATTTTTCTTGCCGTGGGGGAATTTTCGTGCTATGATAGTCTGCGTTGAAGTCGTCGCGGTAATGCGCGAAACAGAAAGGAACGACCCCTTTATGAAGAAGATGAACAAACTGCTTGCCCTGATCCTGGCCGCCGCCATGAGCATCGGCATGCTGTCCGGCTGCTCCTCCAAGGAAGAGCCTGCCCCCGCCCCCGAAGCCGCTCCCGAGGTTCATGTCCCCACCATCACCGCCGATGAGGTGGATCTGACTCAGATCACCAGCCCCGCCGGTTTCGTGGCTGAGATGGCGCCCGACACCGTGGTGGCCACCGCAGGCGGCTATGATATTACCGCCGAGATGCTGATGTACTGGTTCAACTATGTCACCACCTATACCCTGCAGCAGTATGCCTACATGGGTCGGGAGAATGTGGACTGGAACGCCAAGGTGGAAAACGGCGACACCATCGCCCAGACCATTCTGGACTCCGCACTGGACATGGCCGCCTATTATGTTCTGCTGGCCGGTAAGGCACAGGACGAGTATGGCCTGACCCCCGCCCAGACCGATCTGGATCAGGTGGTGGCGGATATGGCCGCCGCCGCAGAGGAGATGGGCGGCGAGGAGATGGCCAACTACTACATGTGGATGAGCATGGCCGATGTCCCCCTGTATGAGAAGCTGGTTGCCTCTGCCTCTCTGGAGCAGCAGCTGCAGGCCAAGCTCTTTGGCGAGGGCGGCGAGATGGCTCCCACCGATGCAGAGCTGATCGCCTATGCCACCGACGAGCTGGGCTATTACGGTGCCAAGCACATCCTGCTGGTCACTGTGGACATGAACGCTCCCGTCTATAACGAGGACGGCTCCCTGAAGGGCTTTGAGCCTCTGGACGATGCCACCGTCGCCAAGCAGAAGGATCTGGCGGCAGACCTGAAGGCCGAGCTGGATGCCGCCGCCGATCCCGTGGCTCTGTTTGATACTCTGATGATGGAGTACAGCGAGGACACCGGCCTGTCCGCTTACCCCGACGGTTATATTGCCTATAAGGGTCAGATGGTGCAGGAGTTTGAGGACACCGCTCTGGCTCTGAATGTGGGCGAGATCAGCGATGTGGTGGAGAGCCTGTACGGTTATCACATCATCATGCGCACCCCCCTGGATCCCGAGGAGTACCGTGAGGACTATACCCTGCGCCTCATTGATGAGATGGCTCAGAACTGGCTGACCGAGAGCCCCGTGGAGAAGAAGGAGGCCTATACCGGTTTCGATGCCTGCAAGCTGGTGGACCGTATGATGGCCATGCAGGAGGCCATCTATAACAAGGTCTATCCCGCCGAGGAGAACGCTGAAGGCAGTGCCGAGCCTCAGGGCTAATATCCGAACAGAAAAGACACACCGCACACAGCGGTGTGTCTTTTTTATCCCCAAATCCAAAACTATATGTTGAAAACTTTGCCGAAATAACCGGGAGTAGCGAAAAAATCTCCGAAAGTTCCCCACCTTTCCCGAAAAAAGTGGACAGCCTTTCCGATATAGTATCTACAAAGGAAAGGAGGGGCGGCCATGGCACACGGAAAAAAGCTGGAAGCGCTGCTCACACAACTCAACACCACACCTGCCGGACTGACAGGGGAGGAGGCCCGGCGGCGGCTGGGGGAACAGGGGTATAACGAACTGGCGCCCCCCGCCGCACCGGGGATTTTCCGGCGGTTTCTCGCCCAGCTCGCCGATCCCATGATCCTGCTTCTGCTGGCCTCGGCGGGGATCTCCCTGTGGGTTGGGGGCAGAGAGAGTCTGCTGGATGGAGTCATCATCCTCATCATCGTGGGGGTGAACAGCGTGCTGTCCCTGGTGCAGGAGGACCACGCCCAGAAGGCGCTGGAGGAATTGCGCCGCCTCTCCGCCCCCAAAGCCCGGGTCCTCCGGGATGGGGAAGTACAGCTCATCCCCGCCCGGGAACTGGTGACGGGGGATGTGATCGAACTGGAGGCGGGGGACTATGTCCCCGCCGATGCCCGATTGCTCTCATGTGTCCGGCTCCAGACCGATGAGGCCGCCATGACAGGGGAATCCCTCCCGGTGGAAAAGCAGGCGGGGGATGCCCTCCCTGCCGAAACCCCTCTGGCGGAGCGGGTGAACATGGTGCTGTCGGGGACACTGGTTACGGCGGGGCGGGGGAGAGCCATCGTCACCGCCACCGGCATGGACACCGGCATGGGGAAGGTGGCGGGACTCCTCCTCGGAGAGGGGGAACAGCCCAGCCCCCTCCAGCGCAGAATGGGGGAAGTCTCCCGGAAGCTGTCGGCCCTGTGCATGGGGGTGTGTACCGTGGTGTTCACCCTGGGCATCGCCCGGGGAAAGGGTGCGGCGGAGATGCTCATGACCGCCGTTTCGCTGGCGGTGGCCGCCATCCCGGAGGGACTGCCCGCCATCGTCACCATCGTGCTGTCCATGGGGGTACAGCGGCTGGCGAGGCGGGGGGCCATCATCAAAAAACTCCCCTGCGTGGAAACGCTGGGCTGTGCCGAAGTCATCTGCTCGGACAAGACAGGCACCCTGACCCAAAATAAAATGACGGTGCAGCAACTTTGGACACTGCCCAATCCGCGCCGGGACGAGGTTTTCCGCTGTGCCGCTCTGTGCAGTGACTCCCGCCTGCGCTGGGAGGGAAAGACCCCTTTGTGCGAGGGGGATCCCACGGAAAATGCCCTCGTGCTGGCGGCGGCGAAGGCGGGGCTGGACAAAAATGAACTGGAAAAGGCATTCCCCCGCCGGGGGGAGCTGCCCTTTGACTCCACCCGCAAGCTCATGTCCACCCTCCACCCGGAGCCGGGAGGCGGCTGGATGCTGGTGACCAAGGGGGCGCCCGATGTGCTGCTGGGGCGCTGTCGGGGGCTCAGCCCCGGGGAGCGGAAGCTCATCGAAAACGCCAACGCCGACATGGCCCGCTCCGCCCTGCGGGTCATCGCCGTGGGGCGGCGGCATCTGGAGATCCTGCCCCGGGAGGGGGAGTGGTCGGTGCTGGAGGGGGAGCTGACCTTCCTCGGGCTCTTTGGGCTCATGGACCCGCCCCGCCCGGGGGCGGAGGAGGCGGTAAAGACCTGCGCGCAGGCGGGCATCCGCACCGTCCTCATCACGGGAGATCACAAACTCACTGCCGTGGCGGTGGCAAAGGAGCTTGGCATCCTGCGCAAGGGACAGCGAGCCATCACCGGGGCGGAGCTGGACTTCATGTCCGACGAACTGCTCGCCGATGAGGTGGAGGAGTTTTCCGTCTATGCCCGGGTCACGCCGGAGCATAAACTGCGCATCGTCAAGGCGTGGCAGAAGCGGGGCAAGACGGTGGCCATGTCGGGGGACGGCGTCAACGACGCCCCGGCCCTGAAGCGGGCGGACATCGGTTGTGCCATGGGGCGCTCCGGCACCGATGTGGCCAAGGGCGCCGCCCACATGATCCTCACCGACGACGATTTTTCCACCATCGTCCGGGCGGTGGAGGAGGGACGGGGAATCTATTCCAACATCCGCAAGGCCATCCACTACTTACTCTCCTGCAACATCGGGGAGATCCTCACCATCTTCGCCGCCACCCTGCTGGACTTTCCCCAGATGCCCCTGGCGCCGGTACAGCTTTTGTGGCTCAATCTGGTGACGGATTCTCTGCCCGCCCTGGCTCTGGGTGTGGAGGGGGGGGAGGATGGGGTCATGTCCCGCCCGCCCCGGCGGGGGGATGCCCCTCTGTTTGACCGTCCGTTCACCCTGCGTCTGATCTGGCAGGGGCTCATGGTGGGGGGACTGACGCTGACGGCCTATTGCCTCGGTCTGCGCGCGGGGGTGGAGCAGGGTAGTACCATGGCCTTCGCCACCCTGACCCTGTGCCAGCTTGTCCACGCCTTCAATGTCCGCAGCGAGGACCGCTCCCTGACCGAGTGCGGATTCTTCTCCAACCCCGCCATGAACAGAGCCTTCCTCATCGGTCTGGCCCTGCAGCTGGCAGTCCTCCTCCTGCCGCCCCTGCAGAGCGTGTTCCGGGTGGTGCCCCTGAACTGGCGGCAGTGGCTGGGGGTCATTGGATTGGCAGTGGCACCCATTCCCATCTGTGAGATGGGGAAGAGGGGGAGAGCTGGGAGATAAGAGATATGAGATAAGAGATATGAGATAAGAGATATGAGATAGGAGATAAATCAACAGCGGCGCGAAACTCGGCTCCCCCTTGGCAGCCCGAAGGGCTGACTGAGGGGGTAAAACGGTAAACCCTCTGCATAATCGCCCCTCTTTCCGGCCATACTACCCCGGAAAGAGGGTGTTTTTATGCCGCACGACCATCCCCATCCCCGAAAAGTTCCCCGCATCCCGGGGGAACTGAGTCTGGATGGGCTCAAAAGCGCCTTCTCCGACTGCGCCGACTTTTTCACCCGCACCGTGGCGCTGGGAGACGGAGAACACCGGGCCACCGTCTGCTTTCTGCTGGGGATGGCCCGGAACGAGCGGCTTCAGGACTATGTCCTCAAGCCCATGATGTCCGACAAGGTTCTGGCGGGGGCGAAGATCGCCGACCTGCCCGCCCTGTTGGAGCAGAAGGCGGTCTATGCCCAGACGGTGAAGCGCCCCAAAGATCTGGACGAGGCGGTGAATGACCTCATCGCGGGCAGCTGCGCGGTGTGCCTGCCCGGGGGCGAGGTGCTCACCATCCCCGTCCCCACCGAGGAGAAGCGCTCCATCGGTCAGCCGGAGAACGAGCCCGCCCTCAAAGGCAGCCGGGAATCCTTCGTGGAGTCCATCCGCACCAATACCTCCATGCTCCGCCGCCACCTGCGCGCCCCGGAGCTTCGCATCGCCGAGCACATCGTGGGTCGGCAGTCCCTCACCCCGGTGGATGTCCTCTGGCTGGAGGGCATCGCCGACCCGGAAACGGTGAACCGGGTGCGCCGCCGGCTGGATGACATGGACATCGACGCCATCGAGGCGGCGGGAGATGTGGAGGAGTACCTCACCGCCGCCATCCACAGCCCTTTTCCTCTCCTGCCCTATACCCAGCGCCCCGACCGTTTCTGTCAGGGGCTTCTGGAGGGGCGGGTGGGAATCATGGCCGACGGCATCCCTCTGGGGTGGCTGGCCCCGGGGACCATGGATCAGTTTTTCATCACCGCTCAGGACAGGGCCTATCATTATATGGTGGCCTCCGCCCTGCGGCTGGTGCGGTATTTCTGCGCGGGGCTGTCGGTGATCCTCCCGGCGCTGTATATCGCCGTGGTCACTTACCACCCCGAGGCCATCCCCGTCCGACTGGCCCTGTCCATCGTGGCAGCAAAGCAGGATGTGCCCTTCTCGACCATTTTTGAAGTGCTCATCCTCCTGCTCTCCTTCGAGGTCATTCAGGAGGCGGGACTGCGCCTGCCCGGGCCCATCGGTTCCGCCGTTTCCATTCTGGGGGGACTGGTGGTGGGCAACGCGGCGGTGCAGGCCCATATCGTGTCCCCCGCCGTCCTCATTGTGGTGGCGGTGGCGGGTATTGCCGGGTACACCCAGCCCTCGCAGGATATGGGCAACGCCCTGCGGCTGTGGCGGTTTTTGCTGGCGGTGCTGGCGGGAGTGGGGGGCCTGTTCGCCCTGACAGGGGGACTTGCCGCCCTCGTCTGGCATCTGGCGGGACTGGAGAGCTTCGGGGTGCCCTATCTCGCCCCCTTCACCGCCGGAGGTGGGGGGAAAACGCTGATCCGCTTCCCTCTGCGGTGGGAGAAGTGGCGGCAAGTCACCCCCTTTGGAATGAACCGGAGGAAACAGCGATGAGAAAACTTGTGCTGATGATCGCCCAGTGCCTCCTGCTGGCGGGGTGTACCGGCCTACCCACCCCCCGGGAGATGGGGGATATGGCCTTGGTGCGCACCATGGGGGTGGACGGCGGGGGAACCGCCCTCACCCTCACCGCCTCCACCGGGGAGCGGGCCGGGGGGAGCGAGGGGGAAAAGCAGCCCCCGCTGATTCTCTCGGGGCAGGGGAGTTCCCTGTCTGCCGCCGCCGCCCGGCTGCGGCAGAAAAGTGACAGCTGGGTCTTTTCCGCCTATACCGATCAGGTGATTCTGGGGCGGGAGGCGGGGCTGCTCCCGGTGCTGAGCTGGTTTGCCCACGACAGTGAGCTGTCCCTCGGGGCGAATGTCTGGCTGTTGGGGGAGGGAACCGCCGCCGCGGCAGTGGAGCAGGGGGGAGAGTCCGGGGTGGAAAAGCGGCTGGCGGCGCTGAAACGGGATGCCAGACTGGGCGCCGCCCCCATGAGCCGCACCGCCGGGGAGATTTACAGTTCCCTGCTGGACAGAGGCTGCACCTTTCTGCCGGTGCTGAAGGAGGCGGGGGAACTGACCCCCGACGGCTACGCCCTGGTGAAGGGCGGGAGCGTGACGGCCTTCCTCCGGGAAGAGGAGGCTCGGGGACTGGAATTGCTGTGCGAACAGCCCATGGCGGAGGTGGTGGAAGTATCTCTGCCGGAGGGGAACATTTCCGTTCGGCTCACCGGAGGACAGCTGGACTGCAGGCCCCGGTTTGCGGGGGAGGAACTGCGGAAATTGGAACTGCGCAGCCGGGTCACGGCACGGCTCGCGCAGTGGGAGCAGGCCCCCACCCCCGCCCAGCGGGAGGAGATCGCCGCCCGGGTGGAACGGCAGCTCCACGCCCGGCTGACTGCCGCCCTGAACCGACTGCAAAAGGAGGGGACGGAGTGCGTGGGTATCGGAAGTCGGGTGGCCATCGCCGCTCCGTGGCACTGGGCGAAGCTGGAGCATCGGTGGCAGGAGGTCTTTTCCACCGTGGACTGGGAACTGGAAGTCCGGGTGGCACTGGACTGACACCTATTATATATAGTATAGGAGGGATGAGCGTGGAACAGGAAGGTCTGACCTCCCGGCAGTGGGGGGCGCTGCTCTGGGCAGCGGCTCTGTCACCGGCGGCGGAATTGTTCCCGGCGGTAGGGTTGGAGCAGGCGGGGAAAGGCGTGTGGCTGACCCCGGCGGTATCCTTTCTGATCCTTTTTCCTCTGCTGTGGTTTTTCAGGCGGTGGGATGGGGCGTCACTGGGTACCTGTGCCGCCGGGCGGGTGACGGCCCTGCTGTGCGGGATGTGGATGGAGGTGCTGTTGGTTCTGCGCCTGACCCTCTGCGCCCGGCGGATGCTCTGGTCGGGGGAGCGTGACGGTGCGGTATGGTTTTTTCTGCTGACCCTGACGGCCTTGGCCCTGTGGATGGGATCGGGAAAGCTGTCTGCCCTGGGTCGGGCGGGGCAGATCTATCTGGTCGTTCTGTTGGGGGCGGCGGCTCTGGTGCTGGGACTGTCCCTGACCAAGGTGCGCGCTGACCGGATCCTCCCGCTGTGGGTCGGGGACGGGGGACCCGTCCTCCTCACCGCCCTGAGCGGAGCGGGCAGTCTGTGCTGGGCGGTGCTGCCCATGCTGTTTCTGCCTGCTGACTCCAAATCGGGAAAGAGTCTGGCCCTGTGGGGCGGAGGCGGCTGTCTGCTGCTGACCCTTGCCCAGCTGATCGTGGTAGGGAATCTGGGGGTGGGACTGTGCGCCCGGAGCGAGAGCGCCTTTTTCGCCCTGACCAAAAGCGTGGGCATTGAGGGGGCCTTCCAGCGGGTGGAGAGTGTGGTAGCGGCGCTGTGGATGCTCTCCGATCTGACCCTTACCGTGATCCTGACCCGGGCGATCGGGCTGTGCGCCGAATCACTCTATTGGAAATTGAACCGGGAGGGAGTTGGCTCCTTTGCCCTGCTGGCCGCCGCCGGCGTGGCCCTCTGGGGGACGCGATGGGGTGCCTCGGTGACGGAGTGGAACCGGGATTGGGTGTGGATCGGCAGCCTTGGGGCCTGTATTGTGGCGGTTGTGGGAATATCCATCGTCAAAAAGACGAAAACACCCTGATATATTGTGGGGAAACTGGGCGAAAAGGGGGGATATATTGGGGTGCAGGACAACAAAAATAAAATTGCAAAAAAGAAGAAAAACCCTGTTGACAAAAGGGTTTTTCTTTGCTAATATATCGAGCACACCCCTTCTTGAGGGTGATCGCAAAGCGCCTCGTCAGTTAGCACAAAAGAAAATCAAAAAGATTTGAAAAAAGGTGTTGACAAAGAGGTTGCGATGTGATAGTATAAGCGAGTCGGCCGCAAGACCGGCGGGCACAACTGAAAAGCAGCGAATGAGAGAACGAAAAAGTTTGAAAAAACTTGAAAAAAGTTCTTGACAAAGCGAGTAAGAAGTGCTAAACTTTAAAACCGCCGCACGACGCGGCGTGTACCTTGTAAATTAAACAACGTGA
>JAZQVX010000040.1:0-4325 GCA_045632045.1 Lawsonibacter sp. | reverse complement strand
CCAACGCTGAGTCCTGCGACGCCGCCAAGAAGATGATCGACACCATCGTGTTCGTTCCTCAGGTGGGCGAGCTGTACTACGGCAAGGTCGTCCGCATCCTGCAGTTCGGCGCCTTCGTGGAGCTGGCTCCCGGCAAGGACGGCATGGTCCACATCTCCAAGCTGGCTGAGCGCCGCGTGGAGAAGGTCGAGGATGTTGTCAACATCGGCGACATGATCTGGGTCAAGGTCACCGAGATCGACGACAAGGGCCGCGTCAACCTGTCCTACAAGGACGCCCTGCGCGAGATCAAGGCCAAGCGCGAGGCCGGCGAGTCCGTCAAGTAATTGGCATTTGCATGAATTTGAACAGAGGAACCGTGAGAGCGGTTCCTCTGTTTTTTATGGGGGCGGCCCTCTCAGTCAGCCTATGGCTGACAGCTCCCCCAGAGGGGGAGCCAAGTTTTGTGCTGATACCGAGATTCTTGCCTCCCCCTTTGGGGGAGGTGGCCGAGCGAAGCGAAGGCCGGAGAGGGTCATCTCTTCTTGTATTCCACCCGCATATACATTATAATAATATCAACACCAAAATTTCGGAGGGTTTCCATGAACTACCGGATGTTAAGTAAATACCGCTCTGAACTCATGGGCGCGGCCATGCTCTGGGTCATGTTCTTCCATGCCTCCGATCTGGACATGGGACACGAGGCACTGGAGTGGGTCCGGGCGGCGGGCTTCGGCGGCGTGGACATCTTCATCCTCCTGTCTGCCATGGGACTGGTGCTGTCCCTGTCCAAAAAAGAGGTGGACTACTCCAACTTTATGGCACGGCGGGCGCAGCGCATCCTCCCGGCCTATTACGCCGTGGTCATCCCCTACACCCTGTTCCTTATTATATATAAAGGTGTGGCGAAATCTGCCCTGATCTGGAACACCACCCTGCTCTACTACTGGATGCGCTCCTCGGGGGCCTTCAACTGGTATGTGGCGGGCATCATGACCTTCTACGCCGTGACTCCCTTCTGCTTCCGCAGGCTGCGCTCCGCCAGAAACCGGGAGAGACTGGTGGGGGTTGGTGTGGTGGTGAGTCTGCTGATTTGCCAGCTCTTCATGCAGGAGGGCTATTGGTATGTCATGGATGTGGCCTACCGGGTGCCGGTGTTCTTCCTCGGCCTGCTGCTGGGCTTCTATGTGAAGGAGGATCGTGGCCTCGGGAAAAAGGACGCCGCCTTCTGGCTGTGCTGGCTGGGACTGGGCGGGGTCTATCTGGCTGCCCGTCTGGCTGGGCCGGAGCCCCTCATCCTCCCCTTCTGCCATCTGTTCCTGTTCACCACCGTCCCCATGTGCTTTGGGTTGTGCCTCCTGTTTGAGAAGCTGCCCCTGGGTTGGGCGCGGAAAGGGCTGCGGCTGGTGGGTGAGCATTCTCTGGAAATTTATCTGCTCAATGACAGCGTGTTCTTCCATACCGAGCTGTGGCGGAAGGTCTTTGACTTTGGCCCCACCAACCGGCTGTACTGGCTGGTGATCTTCGGGCTGAATATTCTGTGCGGCGTGGGGCTGCACAAATTGGTGGAGCAGCTGAAGAAGGCATAAAATTTACCTCCCCCCTTTTGCGGGGGAGGTTTTTCTTGTCTTTTCCGAAATTGTGCAGGGGGCAAAACTTGTCCCACAAGATGTGGGGCTGTTTTCGTGAAAATCTGTCTCTCTGTCTCAATAAAGAGAAAAAGAACTAAAAACCCTTGAAATACCACGAAAAAATTGAAAAAATATTTGAAAAAACTATTGACACACACGGCGTAGTGTTGTATGATAAGCAAGCGCCTGAGAGGGCGCAGTCTGCGATGATGTAGGAGATTGCTCGTAAAACGAGGTAACTTCTACGGAGTATGTCCGAGAATCGGGCGGCTGAAGGGACCTGTGCACGGCGTAGATCGCCGCGGATGGGTAAAACCGGCCTGCTTACACGCCGGTTTATTTCATGTCACGGAATGATACGCACGAAAGCGTGGACAGAAAAAGCCCTTCACCGTACGGAGCCAAGTGGCAGCAAGACAAAACACAAAACTTCGTATGTTTTCTTAAGGAGGAAACCCAACCATGGCAACTCAGAAAGAAATGATCCGCATCCGTCTGAAGGCTTACGATCATCAGCTGATCGACCAGTCCGCTGAGAAGATCGTTGAGACCGCCAAGCGCACCGGTGCTACCGTCTCTGGTCCCATTCCCCTGCCCACCAAGAAGGAGATCGTCACCATCCTGCGCGCTACCCACAAGTACAAGGACTCCCGCGAGCAGTTCGAGCGCCGCACTCACAAGCGCCTGATCGATGTGGTGAAGCCCTCTCCCAAGACCGTCGAGGCTCTGATGTCTCTGGAGCTGCCCGCCGGCGTGGAGATCGAGATCAAGCTGTAATTCAAGTGTCTGAGCCGTTGTGAGCAGCGCGGATGGACCGGAGCGAGGAATGCAGAAATGAGCAGGGCGCAGCCCGGCGATCTGTGTTCCGAGTCGAAAGGAAGCCGCGCGTCGCGAACAGGCGAAGCATGATGACAGCAAGACTCACAAACCGAGGCAAGTGCCTCAAACAAATCCGTTTGTACCGCAGTCCACCGCGTTTTAGATGGTGGACGGGTCATGTTGGCCGAGCAATAGCGAAGCGACCGAGCCGCTGTGAGCAGTGCGGATGGACCGGAGTGAGGAATACAGAAATGAGCAGGGCGAAGCCCCGCGATCTGTGTTCCGAATCGAAGGGAAGCCGCGCGCCGCGAACAGGCGAGGCGTGACAAACGGTCCCAGCCCAATGGGAATCAGCTAACTCGCCCAACCAATAACCTTTAAGGAAGGAAGATCCAAACAATGGAAATGCAGAAAGCGATCATCGGTAAGAAGATCGGCATGACCCAGATCTTCGATGAGTCCGGCCGTGTGGTGCCCGTCACCCTGATTCAGGCCGGCCCCTGCACTGTCGTGCAGAAGAAGACCGCCGAGAAGGATGGCTATGAGGCCATTCAGCTGGGCTTTGAGAACGCTAAGGAGAAGCACCTGACCAAGCCCGAGATCGGCCATCAGAAGAAGGCCGGCGTTGAGGAGCTGAAGAAGGTCCTGAAGGAGTTCGCTCTGAAGGATTGCTCTCAGTACAACGTGGGCGATGTCCTGACCGCCAACGTCTTCGCCAAGGGCGAGTTCGTCGATGTCACCGGCATCAGCAAGGGTCACGGTTATCAGGGTGTCGTGAAGCGCCATGGCGCCGGCCGTACTCCCATGACCCACGGCGGTGGCCCTGTCCATCGTCACGCCGGTTCCATGGGCGTTATCGATCCTGCCCGCATCATGAAGGGTAAGATCGGTGCCGGTCAGATGGGTAACGAGCAGGTCACCGTCCAGAATCTGGACATCGTCATGATCGACGAGGAGCTGGGCCTGATCGCTGTCCGCGGCGCTATTCCCGGCCCCAAGGGCGGCGTCGTGTTCGTGAAGAACACCGTCAAGGTCCACAAGGTCAAGCAGGCTGGCGCTGGCATCAGCAACAATCCCCAGAAGGCTTCCGCCCGTGTCAATCCCCAGAAGGCTTCCGCCCGTAACAAGTAAGAAAGGAGAGTTTAAATCATGGCTAACGCAAAACTGTTTAACATGGCCGGTCAGCAGATCGGTGAGATCGAGCTCTCCGAGGGCATCTTCGGCATTGAGCCTAACGAGGCTGTTGTCCACGAGGTGGTCAAGAATCACCTGGCCAACCGCCGTCAGGGTACCCAGAGCACCCTCACCCGCGCCGAGGTTTCCGGCGGCGGCAAGAAGCCCTGGCGTCAGAAGGGTACCGGCCACGCCCGTCAGGGTTCCACCCGCGCTCCCCAGTGGACTCACGGTGGTATCGTTTTTGGCCCCAAGCCCCGTTCCTACAGCTATGAGCTGAACAAGAAGGTCAAGCGTCTGGCTCTGAAGTCCGTCCTGTCCGCCAAGGCCGCCATGGGCGCCATCGTGGTCGTCGACGAGCTGAAGCTGGAGGGCATCAAGACCAAGGCTATGGTCGAGTTCCTGGCCAAGGTCGGTGCTACCAAGACCGTCATCGTGACCCCCGAGGTCAACGAGAATGTCGTTAAGTCCGCTCGCAACATCCCCGGCGTGATCACCACCACCGCCAAGATCCTGAGCGTCTATGACATCGTCAACGCCAAGAGCCTGGTCCTGGACAAGGCTGCTC
Source organism: Lawsonibacter sp. (assembly GCA_045632045.1). GTDB lineage: Bacteria > Bacillota > Clostridia > Oscillospirales > Oscillospiraceae > Lawsonibacter. The sequence goes on along the minus strand of JAZQVX010000040.1, from coordinate 152 downwards.
TGGCTATCATCGAGGAGGTGTTCGCATAATGACCGCTTACGACATCATCAAGCGCCCCATCATCACCGAGCAGTCCATGGAGCAGACTGAGATGAAGCGCTACACCTTCGAGGTCGCCAAGACCGCCAACAAGATCGAGATCGCCAAGGCTA
>JAZQVX010000039.1:0-8206 GCA_045632045.1 Lawsonibacter sp. | reverse complement strand
CCGTAATTTTCATCGACTGCACACCGTGTTGCAGCCTATTTTCCGGGTTCTTTATCCCTGGAAGGTTGTCGGAAAAGAGAATATTCCCGAGGGTGCCTGCGTGATCTGCCCCAATCATACCTACTGGAACGATCCCTTCTGCGTCGTCTTCGCCTGTGGCAGAGAGGTCGTCATGCGCGCCATGGCCAAGATTGAGATCATTCGCTGGCCTGTGGTTGGCCCCATTCTGGAGAAATGCGGTGTCTTCGGCGTAGATCGTGGCAACACCGACATGAAAGCCGCCCGCATGGCTATGAAGAGCCTGAAGGAAGGCAGTAAGCTGCTGATGTTCCCCGAGGGTACCCGCGTCAAAGAGGGCGAGAGCGTAGATGCCAAGGCAGGTGCCGCATTGTTTGCCACCCGCTGCAATGTTCCTCTGCTGCCTGTCTACATCAATAACTCCAAAAAGCTGTTTAAGCGCAGCACGGTCGTGGTGGGTCAGCCCTATATGCCTGAGTTTGAGGGCAGAAAGGCCAGCGCCGAGGAGCTGCAGAAGATCGTGCAGGATCTGCAGGAGCGTATTTATGCACTGGAGGAGGCCTCCCGATGAAGATCGTACTGGCACAGTCTGCCGGATTCTGTTACGGCGTGCGCCGAGCCGTGGAACTGGCAGAAGCAACCGCGGCGAAAGGTGAGCCCTGTGTCATGCTGGGCTCCATCATCCACAATCAGGATATGATCGACCATCTGGCCAAGCAGGGGATGGGCACCGTCAACACTGTCGACGAAGTCCCCGTCGGCAGTGCTGTCATCATCCGTTCTCACGGAGAGAGCCGCGCTGTTCATCATGCGCTGGAGGCAAAGGGGGCTGTGATCCTCAATGCCACCTGTCCTAATGTGACCCATATTCATAAGATCGTCTCTCAGGCCGAGGAGAAGGGGAGAGTCCCTGTCATCGTAGGAACCCCCGATCACCCCGAAGTTATGGCCATCGCGGGCTGGTGTGACCACCCCGTCGTAGTTTCCGGAGAGGAAGAATTGTCGAAATGGATTGAAAAATCCCCCGAAAACCGGGACTTGCCTCTCACTTTTGTTTCCCAAACCACTTCCACGAGAAAAATTTGGGATTCTACCGTAAAAAAAGCAAAAAAAGAGTGTACAAACACAGAATTTTTTGATACAATATGTGGAGCGACATCTAAGCGTCAGGAAGAAGCCATTCGCCTCGCCCGCGAGAGCGACGCAATGGTGGTCATCGGCGACAGAAAGAGCTCCAACACCAAGCGATTGGCAGAGCTCTGCCGGGAAGTCTGTTCCAATGTCCAGCTCATTGAGCGGGCAGAGGATCTGGACATCAGCGCCATTTCTGCGGCGCATCAGGTCGGAATCACTGCAGGCGCGTCAACGCCTGCGTGGATAATAAAGGAGGTTCACAACAAAATGAGCGAAGAAATTCTGGAGATGGACAAGTCCTTCGAGGAAATGCTGGAGGAGTCCTTCAAGACTTTGAATACTGGAGATAAGGTGACTGGTACCGTCGTTGCTATCAACCCCAACGAGATCCAGGTCGAGCTGGGCATCAAGTACCCCGGTTACATTCCCATGAACGAGCTGACCGACGATCCCACCGTCAAGGTTGAGGATATGGTCAAGGTCGGCGACGAGATCGAGACCTATGTCATGCTGGTTTCCGATCGCGACTGCCAGGTCAAGCTGTCCAAGAGGCGTCTGGGCATGGTCAGGGGCTGGGAGGAGATCGAGAACGCTCGCGAGAACGAGACTGTCGTTGAGGGCGTTGTCACTGAGGATAACAAGGGCGGCGTCGTTGTGTCCGTTAAGGGCATTCGCGTGTTCGTTCCCGCTTCTCAGACCGGTCTGCCTCGCGATGCCGCTATGGACTCCATGCTGAAGCAGAAGGTCCGTCTGGTCATCACCGAGGTCAACCGTGCTCGCCGCCGCGTCGTCGGCTCCATCAGCAAGGTCACCCGCGCTGAGCGCGCCGCTGCCGCTGAGGCCGTCTGGTCCACCATCGAGGCTGGCAAGCAGTACAAGGGTACCGTCAAGTCCCTGACTTCCTACGGTGCTTTCGTCGACATCGGCGGCGTGGACGGCATGGTCCACATCTCCGAGCTGTCCTGGAGCCGCATCAAGCATCCCTCTGAGGTTGTCAAGGTCGGCGACGCTGTTGATGTCTATGTCATCTCTGCCGATGTTGAGAAGAAGAAGATCTCCCTGGGCATGAAGGACAACAGCCAGGATCCCTGGACTGTCTTCACCACCACCTACAATGTTGGCGACACCGCCAATGTTCGTATCGTCAAGCTGATGACCTTCGGCGCCTTCGCTGAGGTCGTTCCCGGCGTTGACGGTCTGATCCACATCTCTCAGATCGCTGATCACCGCATCGAGAAGCCCGCCGATGTTCTGGCCGAGGGCGATAAGGTCGATGTCAAGATCACCGATGTCGATATGGACAACAAGAAGATCTCCCTGTCCATCCGCGCTCTGCTGGAGGCTGCTGCCCCCGCCGAGGAGACCGAGGAGGCCTAATTCCGTTAAGGAATCCCATGACCCTGCCGCGTGAGCGGCAGGGTCATTTTTTATCCCTTGCGCAGGGGAGTGGGAATTGATATAATAAATTCAATCAGCAACAAAGGGGGCCGCAATATGTCCGGCATCTTGAATTCCATTCGAAAGAAAACTCTGCCCAAGTCCTGCTCTGTGGTGGTCGTCGCCGCAGGCTCCGCGCGGCGCATGGAGGGCATTGATAAAATCCTGACTAATCTGGGAGAACTGCCCGTTCTGGTTCATACGCTGTACGCCTTTCAGGACTGCGATTGTTTTGATGAGATCATCGTGGTCACTCGGGAGGATCTCCTGGTGGAAGTCAGCCGCCTGTGCCAGCATTACGGATTGGACAAGGTGAAGAAGGTCGTGGTCGGCGGGCAGGAGCGCACCCATTCCGTGCGAAACGGTCTGCGTGAAGTCAAGCCCGATGCCCAGCTCATCGCCATTCATGACGGCGCCAGACCTCTGGTCACCCAGAAGATTCTGGAAAAAACCATTCTGCGCGCCGGGATCGACGGCGCGGCGGCACCCGCCATCCCTGTCACCGACACCATCAAACAGGTGAACGGCGATATGCAGACCACCGGAACCGTGGATCGCAGTTCGCTCTATGCTGTTCAGACCCCCCAGATCTTCCAGTCCGGGCTCATTAAGGCCGCCGTGGAGAAGGCTATCGCAGACGGCGAAGTTCTGACCGACGACTGCGCCTGCGTGGAGCGTCTGGGCATGAAAGTCACCCTCACCGAGGGCAGCAAGGAAAACATCAAGATCACCACGCCCTTTGATCTGCTGTTGGGCTGTGCCATTCTGGAAAGCCGCGTAAAGGAGGGACGGGAATGCTGATGCGAGTTGGACACGGATATGATGTACACCGACTGGTGGAGGAGCGCAAGCTCATTCTGGGCGGCGTTGACATCCCCTATGAGAAGGGACTGCTGGGGCACTCCGATGCGGATGTTCTGACCCACGCTGTTATGGACGCCCTGCTGGGGGCCGCGGGACTTGGGGACATCGGCAAGCACTTTCCCGATACCGACCCCACCTATAAAGGAGCGGACAGCCTGAAGCTGTTGGATCATGTGATGGAGGTACTTCGGGAAAAGGGCTGGCAGGTGGGCAATGTGGACGCCACCGTCATCGCCCAGCGCCCGAAACTGGCCGGATTCATCCCTCAGATGCGGGATAATCTGGCTGTGCGGATGGGTGTTTCACCCGAACAGGTCAATGTAAAGGCTACCACGGAGGAAAAACTGGGATTCACCGGCTCCGGCGAGGGCATTGCCGCTCACGCGGTCTGTCTGCTGACCGGGCTCTGAATATCAAAGGCACGCTGTTTTCCGCGTGCCTTTTTTGTGTCCCTGTGTGAGAGATCGGCATAGCGTGGTGCAGGAGCCTTTGGGCTCCCAAGGGCGGCGGAGCGCCCTTTGCGGAAAGGAACTGACCATGCTCTATCATTTGCTGTTATATCGCTCTCTGACCAGGACTCAGCGGGCGTCCGCCATACTGGACAAAGGAGGCGTCCCGAATCGGATCCTGCGGGTACCAAGGGAAATATCGCAGGAGGGATGCGGGAACGGAATTCGGTTGGAACAGGGCTATCTGCACCGGGCTCTTACTCTGCTTAGAGCTTCCGGGGCAGAACCCAGAAAGGTGTTCGTGTCGGCAGGAGATGACCACTATGAGGAGGTACTTCTTTGATCTATCTGGACAGCGCCGCCACCACCATGCAAAAGCCGCAGGGCGTTGCGGCAGCTTCCGCATGGGCTATGCGTCACGCCGCCAGTCCCGGTCGCGGAGGACATCCGTGGGGGAGAGAAGCTGCCCGAATCGTTTACAACTGCCGGGTCGCGGCGGCAGAATTATTTCGCGTACCAAATCCTGAGCAGGTGGTCTTTACCTTTAATGCCACTCACGGTCTGAATATCGCCATTCGCACACTGGTCAGGCCGGGTATGTCCGTTTTGATCTCCGGGTATGAACACAACGCTGTCACCAGAACCCTTCACGCGATCCCGGATATCAACATTCGAATTGCCGCTGCGGCTCCTTTTGACTCAGACGGTATTCTCGACCGATTCAGAGAGGAATTGAGCCATGGCGTGGACTGTGTCGTATGCTGCCATGTGTCCAATGTGTTCGGATTCATTTTGCCGTTAAAGGAGATCGCGTTGCTTTGCCGACAGTTTGATACCCCCTTGATCGTCGATGCCGCACAGTCGGCCGGGTGTGTGACAATTGACTTTACAGATATTGGGGCGCAGTTCATTGCAATGCCGGGTCACAAAGGATTGTATGGACCGCAGGGAACAGGACTGCTGCTGTGCGGGAGGGAAGGCGACCCCCTGTTCTTCGGCGGTACAGGAAGTTTGTCTGCGCTTCAGGAGATGCCGGAGGACCTTCCCGATCGACTGGAAGCGGGAACCTGTAATGTCCCCGGCATTGCAGGGCTGCTGGCCGGTATTCGCTTTGTATCCGCGCTAGGCGTTGAAAATATCGGCCGCTACGAGCAGGATCTGATCCGCACACTGGCATGGCATCTGCAGAGAGTCGGCGGGATCAAGCTCTATCTGACAGAGGATGCGGAACGGCAGAGCGGGGTGTTGTCTTTCGTCGTAGAGCAGAAGGACTGTGAGCAGGTAGGGGAGTGGATGGGCACACACGGCGTTGCGCTCCGGGCAGGACTGCACTGCGCACCCGTCGCCCATCAAAGCGCCGGAACACTGCAGACAGGGACCGTTCGTGCCAGCGTTTCCCGCTTCAATACCCCCCACGAAATGCAGCAGACAGCCGCTTTGCTCGCACGCATGAAACACGAGAATTGACCTGTTGCCCCGGACCCCGAAGTCCGGGGCGATTTCTGTTTGGAAGGATTTGTTTCAAACGGAAAATTCACGAAATTTTCATGAATGAATAGCCGTTTCGTGTTGCCAAACCGGCCCAGATATCGTATAATAGCATGATGAGCAAAGTATGCTCTTCTCACAATTTCAGTTATGTACGAGCGAGGAGATTTTTATGCTGGAGATCGTGCAAAACTTCATACAGACCAACATTCCCATCGCCCGTTCCATTCGTGTAACGGACATTCTGGATATCGCCATTCTGGCCTTTTTTATCTATAAGCTGCTGTGGATGTTCCGCAAGAGCCGCTCCGGTGGCGTTATGCGCGGTGTCGGCGTTTTGCTTCTGGCCGTCTGGGTCGCCAGCCGGCTGAAGCTGACTGCAACCAGCTTTGTTCTGAACCGCGTGGTTGAGTGGGGCCTTCTGGCCATTGTCGTCCTGTTCCAGCCCGAGCTGCGTCGACTTCTGGAGCGCATGGGCTCCGGCTGGCTGGGCGATGTCTTTTCGTCCAACCGCACTTCACCCGCCCTTTTGGAAGAGGCCATTGTCGAAACCACCGAGGCTTATACCTCCATGTCCCGGGACAAGGTGGGCGCTCTGATGGTGTTCGAGCGCCGCAACATGCTGGATGATGTCATCCATACCGGCACCGAACTGGACTGCGCTGTCAACAGCGAACTTCTGAAGAACATCTTCTGGAACAAAGCCCCCCTGCACGACGGCGCCGTTATCGTCCGAAACGGCCGTATCGTCAGTGCCGGCTGTATGCTCCCACTGTCCGGCAATGTCAATCTGAGCCGTGAGCTGGGCATGCGCCACCGTGCCGGTATCGGCATCAGCGAAAACTCCGACGCGGTCGTTGTCATCGTTTCCGAGGAAACCGGCTCCATCTCTGCCGCTGTGGATGGCATGCTCAAGCGGCATCTGGCCCCTGAAACACTGGAGCGACTGCTGCGCAATGAGCTGCTCAATGACGAAGAAAACGAGAGCAAATCCAAAAAGCCCACCCAGCTGCCTGTGCTCAGCCAACTGTTTGCCATGATCAAAAAGGAGGAGGATGAGCAGTGATCGATCGGCTGAAAGAAAACCGAACTTTTTACATCTGCCTGTCTGTTGTCCTGGCAGTCCTCTTCTGGCTCTATGTCCGTGAGGTGGAGGACCCTGTGATGGACGGCAATGTCTGGAATGTTCCCATTGAACTGACCGGTGAGTCCATTCTGGCCACCCAGGGACTTGCTGTGGCCGAGATTTCTGAGAACACCGCCGACTTTAAGGTGAAGGCTCCCGCCAGTGTGCTGGAGAACCTGAGCCGTAAAAATGTCACCGCCATTCTGGATGTTTCCAAGTGTGTGGCCGGTGAAAATATTCTGCACTACACCCCCAAGGTAGCTTCCAGCGTCAATACCGACGGCGTTTCCTGGGTTGCGCAGTCGCCCGAAACCATTACTGTCCGTATCGAGAAGCTGGACTCCAAGGTCTTTAATATCGATTTCAGCCTGCGCGGCAGCGTGGCCAACGGCTATCAGGCCGGTACAGTGGCCATTGAGCCCGAAACCGTCACCATCAGCGGCCCCGTGGATCAGGTCAGCCAGATCGCCAAGGTGGCCGCCGTGTTGGAAGTCAACCAGCTGTCCGAGCAGTACGCCGGAAACCTGCCTCTGACCCTGTATAACGCCAAGGGCGAAGTCCTGAAGGATCTGGAAGTCACGCTGGACACCGAATCTGTCTATGTGGTCCTTCCCGTGGTGGTTGTCAAGCAGATTGACCTGAGTGTGAAGCTCATCGACGGCGGCGGCGCCAAGCAGGAGAATACCGCTTACAAGATCGAGCCCGAATCCATCATCGTGGCCGGTTCCGCCGAGGCAATGGACGGTTTGACCGAGCTGTCTTTGGGCAGCATCGATCTGTCCAAGATCACCGGCACCAAGGTTATTTCCATGCCCATCAACCTTCAGCCTCAGCTGGAAAATATCAGTGGTATCACCTCCGCCAATGTAACGGTTACAGTCAGCGGACTGAAGACCCGCACCCTGCAGGTTGAGAATATCACCATGAAAAACGAATCTTCTTCCTACCAGGTCACTGTTGAAACAAAGGTCTGTACGGTGGTCATCCGCGGCAGGGAGGAAGATCTCGAACTGATCGACCCCAGCCAGATCCGCATTGTGGTGGACATGGGTGAGATCACAACCGTCGGCACCTATTCCGTCCCCGCCAAGGTCTATCTGGATACCAGCGACTCCGTCGGCGTTGTGGGCGAGTATTCCGTCGTGGTCAGCATCAGTCGCTGAGCCACATACTTTGGAGGAAACATCATCATGGTTCAAAACGCAATCGTAAAAGAGATCGTGCGCGAGGGCGTTGCCCGCGTTTCTCTGCTCAGAGAAATGGAGTGCGGCATGCACTGTGACGGCGCCTGCGCCGGCTGCACTCAGAAGCCCACCGAGGAGATTCTGGTGTTGGCAGACAACGAGATCGGCGCAAAGGCCGGAGACTTCGTGGAAGTGGAGCCAACCGGCGTGGGAAACATCAGCGTTTCTTTCATCGTCTTTCTGTTGCCCTGTGTGACTCTGGCTCTGGGCTATGTCTTTGCCCAGTCTGTACTGAAGATGAATGAGATGACCGCCCTGCTGGGCGCGTTGGCCGGTCTGGCCATCGGCTTTATTCCCGCATATCTCATCAATCGTTCCATCGCCAAGAGCAGCAAGCCCGAGTTCCGCATTCTGAAGTTCCTGCTGCTCTGAGAGGTAGTGTGCGGTGTTTGGTTATGTGCGCACCTTCCGCCCGGAACTGAAATGCAAGGACTTTGACCTCTACG
>JAZQVX010000038.1:0-2917 GCA_045632045.1 Lawsonibacter sp. | reverse complement strand
GGGGCGGGCGTCATAGTCCCGGAAGCGGCGCAGGACGGTGTGATCGCCGTAGGTGCAGTAGCTCATGACCCGGTGGGGGATGCGGATGCTGCTTAGGGCGGCGCTGAACAGGTAGCTCTGAAGGGCCACCATGGACTGGCGCACCGACTGGGAGCCGCTGGCATCGATGAGCAGCTCCACCACTACGGTGGAGTTGTCCTGCCGGAAAATTTTTTCGAACAGCTTGGGGTTGTGGCAGCGGCCCACCTTCCACAGCTGGCTGTTGACCAGGGTCCCCCGGTCGGAGCGGTAGCTCTCCGGGTCGTTTTTCAGGTTCAGGGCGTTCTGGAAGGCCTGCTCGATGCTCCGTCTGCCCTGTCGGGCGGCATCGGCGTGGCTGTCCAGCATGTGAAGATTGGCATCCCGGGTGGCGCGCAGGAATTTGCCCCGGGAGGTGTCCTCCTCATAGGCGATGTCGGGCAGACCGTCGGTGAAGAGGAGCTTGCGCCCCTCGTGGATGCCCACGCAGACGGCGCTCTCAATTTCTTTCATGGCCTTTTCCGTCTGGAAGCTGGGGCCGAAGTTTTTGGCCAGATGCTCCGGGATGGCGGCAAGGGCGTCCTCGGACAGCACCACCCCGTCGGTGACGGCGGCGGCGGCCTTCTCATAGGTCAGCTCCTCCGTCTCCTGGGGGTCGGCGGGCTCTTCCAATTCCGGGATGGTGTGCTCCCCCTCAAAGATCTCGTCGTCAAAGACCTCCCGCCAGGGCATGAGATCCTCGGCGTGGTTGGGGGCAAAGTAGCGGGTGATGACCTTTTTATACAGCAGGACCGCCTGCTCCACCAGCGCCCGGGCATCGGTGCAGGTCAGACTGCCCTCCATGAGGGTGTCAAACAGCTCCAGCACATCCTCGAAGCCGGTAAAACGGCGCAGGACCTTGTCACTCTCGGGGTGGGCGGCGGCGGGGAACTGTTTGGTCAGCCAGTAGATGGTGATCCACCCCCGGGAGGAGAAGCGCAGCTGGAAGGGGTCGTTGGCCAGCAGCTCCCGGGCGGCCCGCTCCGCCATGACCACGATGCCGGGACGCTCCTGAGCCAGACGGCGGCGAAGGTTGTACTCCAGACACAGGCGGGTGATGGGGACGAGTATGTCCATGTCGAAGGCGGCATAGCGGTGCCGGCGCAGCCACAGATTCAGCTCGTCCAGACCGAAGAGCTTGTCCGCGCCGCCCATGACCACGCCCTCATACACCGCGATCAGCCCTCCGGCCTCGCTGTAAGGGCGGCTCATGCGCCGGACATACTCGGGGTATTCCCGGGGAATATGGTTCTCTGAAACGGTCAGAAAGAGACTTTCTTCTCTGTCGATACTCATATCGTTCTCCGTTTAGACAAAGCGGGTCAGCACCACATCGGCCACCAGCTGATGCTCATACTCGTCGAAGCACTTGTTGGTGATGCCCATGGCGATGGCCTTGGCGGGATCCATGCCCTCGGTCATGAGGCGCAGGGCGGCCACCATGCCGCGCATATCCACAGGGTGGGTGGAGATCTCGCCGTTGACGGCCTTCTCGTTCAGGTCGAGGAACAGACCGATGCACCGCTCCAGATGCTCCCGGGAGGCGCCGGGGACAGCGGCGCTCAGCAGGCGGTGGAGCTGCCCCGCCTCCAGAGTGGGCATACGAATGACGGTGAAGCGGGAGACCAGGGCCTCGTTCATTTCCCGGGTGCCGGCGTAGCCGTAGTTCATGGTGGCGATGAAGCGGGCGGCGGGATGGATGGGGATGCAGTCATAGCCGGGGACATCGATCAGACGGCGGTAGTCCAGCACCGAGTGCATAACGGCCACAGCCTCGTTCTTGGCCATGTTGATCTCGTCCAGAATACAGAAGCCGCCGTGGCGGGCAGTTTCGGCCACGGGGCCGTTGCGCAGGCGCACCTCGCCTCCAACAAAGGTATCGGTGCCGATGAGGGTGCTGCTGTCGGTATTCACATGGAAGGAGACATTATAGACCGGGCGGCCGAAGAGCCACGCCAGATTATCGGCCAGAATGTTTTTGCCGGTGGCCTTGCCGCCGCTGAGCAGGATGTTCTCCCCCTGCAGCAGGGCAAACACCGCCTGCTCCAGGATCTCCTCACCGATGAACTCCACGGAGGGGCGCATCATGCGGCTGCGCAGGCTCTCCTCCACGGGATAAGTCTTCTGAAAGGCTTCCAGTCGTTTGATCAGATCTTCTCTCATGTCGTTCTCCCTCGATTCGGGCAAGGCCCGTTTTTTCCTGTTTTCATTATATCTTGCCCCAAATGGACTGTCAATGCGGGCAGAAAAAGGCGGCCGCTGTGCAAGCGGCCGCCCTGAAAATGCGGATGTAATGGTTTAGCCGAAGAAGTCCATGATCTGAGCGTACAGCACAATGACCATGACCACGGGGACCACAAACTTGAAGCAGACGGTAAAGTACTTGTAGCCCCAGAACTTCACACCGGTCAGCTCGCACTCGTCCTTGATGAGCTTGGGCTTCCAGACCCAGCCGATCAGAACGCTCATGACCAGAGCGCCCAGAGGCATCAGAACGCCCTCGGAGATCATGTCGTACAGGTCCAGCCAGCAGTCGTTCCACATGGCGTAGCCGGGACCGCCGGCGGTCAGGCCCAGCAGCTCGAAGGGGGCCTTGACGGCGGCGCCGCCGCTGCCCAGAGCGTCCAGAGCCACAGGCAGGCCGATGATGAAGATGATGATGGCATACAGACAGGAGATCTTGGCGCGGTCGGGATTCTTGCCCTTGGCGATCTCCTGGTCGATCTGGAAGGTGGTGCAGACCTCCAGCAGGGAGATGGAGGAGGTGATGGCGGCGATGAACACCAGGAAGTAGAACATGAAGCCCACGAAGTTACCGAAGGAACCCATGTTCTCAAAGACGGTCTGCATGGAGACGAAC
>JAZQVX010000037.1:0-1515 GCA_045632045.1 Lawsonibacter sp. | reverse complement strand
TCCTACATCAGGGGGCTTTTTGTCTATTGTCCGTTTTTAATGGACCTGTTCAACCGTGTGCCGGGGGTTTTTGTTTCTGCCAATTACTTCTTTTCGGCCAGATCACAGATAAGCTTCACGCAGGTGTCGATGCCCAGCATGCCGCTGTCCAGAGCGAGATGATAGTTCTCACAGCGGCCCCAATCACGGCCTGTAAAGTGTTTGTAGTTCACAGCTCTGCGGCTGTCCTTATCGTCCAGACGAGTCTCGGGAGCCTTTTCGCTCTCACCATAGACGCGGACGATGCGCTCGGCGCGTTTAGCCTTGTCGGCATGGATGAAGGTGTGCAGACAGTCCTCACGGTCACGGAGGATGTAGTCGGCGCAGCGGCCCACGATGACACAGGGCCCCTTCTCTGCCAGATCCAGAATGACCTGACGCTGCATGCCCCAGAGGAAGTCGGAGGCGCTCATGCCGGTGCCCATGGAGTGACCGCCCATGGGGAAGGAGAGGGCATAGGCGAAGATAGATTTGCTGGGAGCATACTCGCCGATGTTCTCGATATACTCAGGGGCGAAGCCGGTTTTTGCGGCGACCTGCTTGATCAACTCCTTGTCATAATAGGGAATGTTGAGCTGCTCGGCGACCTTCTTGCCGATGGAACGGCCGGCGCTGCCGAACTGGCGGCTGACAGTGATGATCTTCTTTTCCATGAGATGACCTCCTTGGGGCGCGGTTTATTACACTAAAGATACCACAATCGTCGCGGAAATGTCAACACTTCTCCGTGTTGAAGAAGCGATTGCATCCGCCGCGGGTTTCTGATATGATAAAATCGGAAGTATTCTTATATTTTATGGAGGGATGAACGATGAAAATCAGAACGGAAGAACTTCTTGATCTGAGCTATACCATGGCCGGAACCTATCTGGCCGGCTTTGAATACCCCTGGCAGGCACTGGACGGCATTAAGGAACTGATCCTCACCCTGGGAAAGGAACTGCCCGCGGAGGAGTATGATTCTCCCGCGCCCAATGTCTGGGTGCATAAGACCGCCGTGGTGGCTCCCACCGCTTATCTGGGTGCCCCCTGCATCATCGGTGCCGGTACGGAGGTGCGCCACTGCGCCTTCATCCGGGGCAGTGCACTTGTGGGCAAGAATTGCGTGGTGGGCAACAGTGTGGAGCTGAAAAATGTCATTCTGTTCGACTGTGTCCAGACTCCCCACTATAACTATGTGGGCGATTCCATTCTGGGCTATAAGAGCCATATGGGTGCCGGTTCCATCACTTCCAATGTGAAGTCCGACAAGACTCTCGTCACCGTCAGGGCGGGGGAGGAGCGCATCCCCACCGGGCGCAAGAAATTCGGCGCCATTCTGGGCGACCATGTGGAGATCGGCTGCAACAGCGTCCTCAATCCCGGAACCGTGGTGGGACGCAAGGCCAGCGTGTACCCCCTGTCCTGTGTCCGCGGCGTGGTGCCCGAAGGCAGTATCTATAAACATGCCGGAGAGGTCGTCCTCCGACAGGAGAA
>JAZQVX010000036.1:0-3100 GCA_045632045.1 Lawsonibacter sp. | reverse complement strand
GTCAGTGAGGGCATTTTCCGCCATCCCGCCTTCGACACCTGGCCTTCCAAGATCGCCTTCGGCATCGCGCTGGGCGTGATCGGCGGCTTCCTGCTGCCTATCCTGTGCAAGCACGCTCCCAGCCTCCACAAGGGCTATTCCCTGTATAACGCCGCCGCAGTGTCCGGCTTCATCGGCATTCTGCTGCTGTCCTTCATGTACCGCGCCACCGGCTTTGAGATCCCCACCAACACCCTCATCGGCGAGTCCCACTTCAGCGTGGTCCCCACTTTCTCCGCCATGATGGCTCTGACTCTGGTGATCTACGGCTACTTTATCAACGGCAAGTCCTTCGACGGTTACAGCGAGCTGCTGACCCAGACCGGCTATCAGTGTGACTACACCGCCAAGTTCAATGTGGGTCTGACCGCCGCCAACATCGCCTTTGTGGGTCTGTGCGCCACTTTCTATTACCTGCTCATCGGCGCCGGTATGACCGGCCCCACCATGGGCTGTATCATCTGTCTGATGGCCGTGGCTCCCTGCGGCGCCAATGTGGTCAATGTGGTTCCCATCATGCTGGGCTACATGCTCTCCTCCACCTTCGCCGCCTTCCAGCTGACCACCCCCGCCACCATCGTGGGTATCTGCTTTGCCGCCGCCATGGCTCCCATTCCCGGCCGCTTCGGTCTGCCCTGCGGCATCGTGGCCGGTCTGCTCCACGCCTGTATGGTTACCACCGTGGTCACCTTCCACCAGGGCTTCTGCCTGTATAACGGCGGTTTCACCTGCGCCGTGACCTGTATCATTCTGGTTCCCATTCTGGAGCACTTCTTCGAGCCAGGCGATCACCTGCGCCTGTGGCCCAAGCTCAAACCCAAAACTCCCGCAGCCTGACAACGATCCCAGCCGCATCCGCGGCTGGGATTTCTTTTTCTTTCTTGAAAAAAGTGGTTGACAACTCGGTTAGCATGTGCTAATCTATAGATGGTTAGAGGACGCTAACTCACCTCTTTACCTCCCTACTTTCTTCTTTACCCATGAGAAAGGCAAACTCTGACCACCAGAAATGCCCTCCGCGAGTCAGGCATCCTCGTCCCGGGCAAAAACCGCAGTCGTCTTCCATGACGGCTGCGGTTTTCTTATTGTCATTTTTCATTTGGCTGTTATAATGTATCTATAAGTGATTTATTATATCGAGGTGACTGGCCATGTTTGTCAAAAATCCAGAATATTTTCTGACCATCGTCAAAGAGCGCAGTATTTCCAAAGCTGCCGAGCGGCTCTACCTGTCCCAGCCCTACCTCAGCCAGTATCTCGCCAAGCTGGAAAATACCCTCGGCGTCGTACTGCTGGATCGCTCCCACTCTCCCCTGAGCCTCACCCCCGCCGGCGAGGTATTCCATGCCTATCTGGAGCGGCAGGGCTATCTGGATCGCCAGCTGGTCAGTGACCTGCGGGATCTGAAGGATAAAAAACGCCCCACCCTCCACATTGGTGTTTCTCCGTGGCGAGGCTCCACCCTGCTGCCCGATGTCCTCCCCCTCTTCGCCAAAGACTACCCCGATGTTCAGGTGGTCCTCCACGAGGTCCCTGTCCCGGACCTGGTGGATCTGGCGGCAGGCAGTGTCATCGACTTCTGCATCATGCACATCCCCACCGACCTCAGTGAACTGACCTATGAGCTGGTCATGCAGGAGCGCATCTTCCTGCTCAGCCACAGGGATCATCCTCTGGTGCAGGGCATGCACAGCAGTCACGATGCCCCCCTCCACTTCCCCGATCTGCGCCTGCTGGAAAAGGAGCGCCTCATCATGCTCCCCCCGGACTGGCGGCTGTCCAAACTGCTCCACAACACCTTCTCCGTTCACAATGTGGAGCCCCAGAACATCCTCGTCACCACCAACAACACCACCGCCATCAACCTTGTGGCGGAAAACCAGGGTTTCGCTTTCCTGCAGGAGAGCGGCATTTCCCGCACCCCCTATCTGGATCGCCTGTCCTGCTTCACCATCGGCGACCCCATCCTCACCTGCCCCATGGCCGTGGTCTATAAAAAAAACGGCTTCCTCTCTCCCGCCGCCCGCAGCTTCATCGACCTTATCCGGCAGCAGTACAGCCGTTTTGACCACTCTCACACATGAAAAAACCCCGGAATGTTTCCACATTCCGTGGTTTTTTGTTGATTTACAGCAGCTTCTTGGCCGCGTCGATGATACGGTTGGCGGCCTCCTCCTTGCTCAGCAGGGGCAGCTCCTCCATATCCTCGCGGGTGATGAGGGTGATAATGTTGGTGTCCACACCGAAACCGGCACCGGCCACCTTCAGGTTGTTGGCGCAGATCATGTCCACATTCTTCTTGATGAGCTTGGCACGGCTGTTCTCCAGCATGTTCTCGGTTTCCATGGAGAAGCCGCAGATGACCTGTCCCTCTCGGCGATGGGCACCCAGATACTGCAGAATATCCTGGGTTCTCTTCAGAGGAATAGACAGATCGCCGTCCTTCTTCTTCATCTTGTTGTCGGCATAGTCGGTGGGGGTATAGTCTGCCACAGCGGCGGCCTTGAAGATGAAGTCAGACTGCTCGGCCCGGGCGGAAACGGCCTCAAACATATCCTGAGCGGACTTGATGTTCACCACATCCACGAACATGGGAGGCTGGATGGAGGTTGGGCCGGAGATCAGGGTGACCTCAGCGCCGCGAAGCATGGCCATTCTGGCGATGGCATAGCCCATCTTGCCGGTGGAGTGGTTGGTCAGATAGCGCACAGGATCCAGAGATTCCTGGGTGGGACCGGCAGTAACCAGAACCTTCTTACCCTTCAGATCCTGAGGCATGGCCAGCCGGCGCAGAATGTGCTGCACCAGCGTTTCGGGCTCGGGCATCTTACCGGCACCCACAGCGCCGCAAGCCAGTCTGCCGCTGGCGGGGGCAATGACCTCCCAGCCGTACTTGCGCAGGATCTCCAGATTATCCTGAGTCACAGGATTTTCGAACATATTGGTGTTCATGGCGGGGGCGATGAGCTTGGGGCAGCGGCAGGCCAGAACGGTGGTGGTCAGCATGTCATCGGCCAGACCGTGAGCCAGCTTGGCGGCCACATTGGCGGTGGCGGGGGCG
>JAZQVX010000035.1:0-4396 GCA_045632045.1 Lawsonibacter sp. | reverse complement strand
TTTATACACCTTGGAAAAGCTGTCGGAATTGCCCGCGGGGCCGAATTTCGCCCTCATACGAAGGGTCTCCCGGCGCCGATGAGGCGGAAGGGGGTCTCCCCGGCAAAGCGGAGATACCGTCCGGGGTTGCCCGCCATGCGGATGGGCTTGACCAGCAGGGGGGTCACGCCGGAGTTGTGAGCGCCCCATGTGTCGGTGAAGATCTGATCGCCCACCATGACGGTCTGCTCGGGGGTACAGCCCATGCGCTCCATGGCCGCCAGATAGCCCTTGCGCTTGGGCTTGCCCGCGTGCCCGATGAAGGGGATGCCCAGCTTCCCGGCAAAATCACCGGGGCGGGTGGGCTTGCGGGAGTTGGACAGCAGAAACAGGGTGATGCCGCAGGCATTGAGCTCCTCTTTCCAGCGCCTGACCTCAGGGGTGGGCTCCGTCACATGATAGGGCACGAGGGTGTTGTCCAGATCGGCCAACACCAGCTTGATACCCTTGTCAGCCAGTTTTTTGGGGGAAATATCCGTCACGCGGTCATACACACCGCGGGGGATCAAAGAAAAGGACACAGCCTTCCCTCCTTGTTTATTCTATCCCGGCGGCATTCATCATAGGATAGAATTACCGCCGTACATTTCATTATATCACAGGGAACTATCCCGGGCAAGAGGCACCCTTTTCCGGGCCACAAAGCGCACCGCGAACAAAACGAAGGTAAAACACCAGGAAAACCCTTCCGCATAGGCGATGACCATGTTCCCGAAGGTATCCATCAGCGCGTAGGACAGGGCAATGCGCACCAACAGGGACAGCACGCCCACCACGCCGGTGAACACCACATCGCTCACGCCCTCCAGATACCCCCGCAGGGCGGTGGCCCAACCGTAGATCACATAGAACACGCAAATAGAACGGAAGAACTGACCGCCGATGGCGCTGACCTCCTCCGTCACACCGAACAGGGCCACGAGGGGGGCACCCGCCACCACCATCAGCCCGCTCAAAATCACGCAGACCACCGCCATCAGAGCAGAGCCCACATAGAGGAACCGCCGCGCCTTCTGATGCTCCCCCGCCCCGGTATTCTGGGCGGCGAGGGTGGAGATACCGGTGCCCAGATTGAACACGGGCAGCAGGATCACGCTGTCCACACGGTATGCGGTGGAAATGGCCGCCACCGTCTGGGAACCGAAGCCGTTCATGAAGGCACCCAGCGTCAGTCCGCCCACGGAGCAGATCATGGACTGCACCGTAATGGGCACCGCCAGTCTGCATCCCTCCCGGAGCAGTCCGGTGTCAAACAACTTTCCACAGCCCCCCGCACGCAGCGTAGGATGCTTCTTCCCGGCATACACCACCAGAAACAGAGCCATCATGACCTGAGAAAGAACCGTGGCGAGGGCCGCGCCGGCCACACCCATGGGAATGATCCCCACCAGCAGGATGTCCAGCACCACATTGACGCTCACCGACACCATCACCGCCGCCGTGGGGGAGCGGCTGTCGCCGATTCCCCGCAGAACCGCGGCATATACATTATATATAGTCAGGAAGGGCACGCCCCACATGACGATCCAGAGATACTCCTGGGCCATGGCAAAAATATCAGCGGGGGTATCCATCCACTCCAGTATGGGCCGCGCCAGATACAGTCCCGCGCCGGTGGCCGCCAGAAAGGCCGCGCCCAGTACCATAAAAAAGGTATACAGCAGCTTTTTCTGCTCCTCATTGCGCCCCTGACCGAACATCTGGGCGGACAGGATGGACACACCGGAGGTGAATCCCGTCACCGCCGCCAGATACAAAGCGGTGATATACATGGTGGCACCTACCGCCGCCAGAGCCCCTTCGCCCAGAATATTGCCCACAATAAAGGCATCCGCCCAGCTGAACAGCTGCTGGAGCAATCCGCTGAGCACCAGCGGGACACTGAACTCGATCAGCTGCCGGGTCATGCTTTTCGTTGACATCACGATCCCGTTCCTCCTATAAAAACACCACCCAACCTGACATTGGGTGGCAATCTCAGACCTTTCGATCCTGACTTCTCACAACAAACATATACATGATATACGCACACCCAGTATATCAACCCGCCCCCCGCATTTCAACCAAAATTTTCAAACCGGAGGCTCCCCATGGCACAAGACATCTTCTATGTCCTCACGCCCCCCGCCCAGCTCCCCCGGCTGCGGGACTACGCCTGCCGCCCCGCCCATCTGGCCTACCGCATCTCCCCGGCGCTGCGTCTGCTTCGCCTGCAGGGCGCCCAGCATCTGCGGGGAGGCATAATGGCAGTGGGCGACTGCGCCGAACTCCCCCGGGGCGATCCCGGACTGTTCGCTGCGGAACTGCTCCGGGAGTGTTCCTTCCGGGGCTTTCGCGGCGTTCTTCTGGATCTGGAGCGGCCATCCCATCCCCTTGTCCCCATCCTGCCCCGGTTGGAGAATCTGCTTGCCCGACATGGCGTGACCCTCTTCCTCCCGGAACCGTATGCCGCCACCCTCCACACCGCCAAAGCGCTGATCTCCTCCGCCATCTCCGGCGGAAGCCTTGACCACCGTTTGAATGAGGCCGTCCGGCAGTTCGGCGCAGACAGGGTGGTGCTGGCGGTGGAAAAAACCGCCGAGGATTTCACCCTCCCCGCCCCGACCGGCTGCGGCCGTCCCCTCTCCCCGGAGCAGCTTTGCTCCCACGCCGACCACTCTTTCTTTTCTCCCGCCCTGTGCGCACAATACTCCACCTACCGGGATCCCGCCGGGGAAATCCACTTCATCCTCTTCGACAACGCCCACTCCGTCACCCAGAAACTGCACCGGGCCCGCCGCGCCGGCATCACCCGATTTCTCCTCCCATGGGCGGAAATCTCCGCCTGCCCGGAGCAGTACGGACTACCACGATTTACTCAAAAAAAGAGCTAAAATGCCCCAAAAAAGTTTTTCTTTAAAATTTTAAAAAACACTTGACAAGCCCATTGGCAAGTGGTAGTCTAGCACTACCTGCGAATGGGGCTTTCTTTTTGTGCGCATTTTTACGGTGTTTGACGCGCAAACCCCTATCCCAATTTGGACGCAGGGAGGCAAAGGCCGGATCCCACCGTAGACATAAGTGCGCCCTTGTGCGCGTTTGCGTCGCTGGATTCGGTAACTTGAGCCGCATCCAGCGTTTTCCATTTTTGTGAAAGCCTTCGCGGCTCAACTCAACGCAGACCCATCGGGTACTGCAATTCTAAAAGGAGGTGCCGAACACATGGCAAGTAAGGCCGGCGCTCGCATCAAGATCACCCTGCGGTGCTCTGAGTGCAAGCAGAGAAACTACGTCACTAAGAAGAACAAGAAGAATACCCCCGACCGTCTGGAGCTGAACAAGTACTGCCCCTTCTGCAGAAAGCACACTGTTCACAACGAGACCAAGTAATCGGGTCTCAGGACGAAAGGAAAGAAGAACCATGGCTGAGAATGAAAAGCTGGAGCAGGCCTCCAAGGCCGGTTCCGACAAGGCCGATAAGGCCAAGAAGGACAAGCAGTCCAAGCCCGGCATCTTCGCACGCGCCAGCAAGTGGCTCCATGAGCTGAAGGTCGAACTGAAGAAGGTCCAGTGGCCCACCAAGAAGCAGACCATTAACAATACCGGTATTGTTATCGCCTGCTGCGCTGTGGTCGGCGCTTTCATCTGGATTTTCGACTTTGTCGCCAACGGCGCTATCAAGGGCCTCATCTCTCTTCTGGGCTGAGGTGAGTGACCATGGCTGACAACGCACAGTGGTATGTAGTCCACACCTATTCCGGTTATGAGAATACGGTGAAGGCTACCATCGAGAAGTATGTCGACAACCGCAACCTGCAGGATCTGATCCGTGAGATCAGCATTCCTCTGGAAACCGTCACCGAGATCACGGACAACGGCCCCAAGGAAGTGACCCGCAAGGTCTTCCCCGGCTACGTTCTGGTCAAGATGGTGCTGAATGACGAAACCTGGCACATCGTCCGCAACATTCGCGGCGTCACCGGCTTCCTGGGCGAAGGCAACAAGGCCATCCCCCTGTCCGAGGAAGATGTGCTGGCTCTGGGCGTCGAGAAACGTGAGATCGTCGTCAGCTACCAGGTGGGCGAAACCGTTCGTATCACCGACGGCGCTCTGGAATGCTTCGTGGGCGTGGTGGACGAAATTGATCTGGAGCGCAACAAGGTTCGCGTGGTCGTGTCCATGTTCGGACGCGAAACCCCCGTTGAACTGGAGCTGGACCAGATCGAGGCCGCTAACACCTAACTCGATTTAAAATCGAAACTGCACGGCTTGTAAAAGCCGTCCCTACGTGGGAGGGACAGACATTGCGATCCGTCCCGCCAAAATGAGCAAACTGCTCAACCCAACCACATTTTTTTATGGAGGTGCTCTTTCGTGG
>JAZQVX010000034.1:0-2330 GCA_045632045.1 Lawsonibacter sp. | reverse complement strand
AAATCCTGGAACGCCAAGACTGCCAAGGGCAAGAGCCTGCTGTTTGAGGTGTGCATCCTCATCGGTTATTGCTTCGGCATCGCGGGCAAGTTTATGACCAACAATGTGACCTATGTGCTGGTGGCCTATGTGATCAATGTGGTCATGGTGTCCGTGGACATCCTGCTGACCCTGCGCAACATGGCTCTGGACAAGATGGCCGAGCGCAAGGCCGCCAAGGAGAAGGAGGCACAGGCATGAAGCTGGTTCTGGCAAGCAAGAACAAGAAAAAGCTGGTGGAGATGAACGCCATCCTCTCCCAGCTGGGCATTGAGGTCTGCTCTGAGGCTGAGGCCGGGGTGGACATCGATGTGGAGGAGACCGGCACCACCTTTGAGGAGAATTCTCTGCTCAAGGCCAAGGCCGTCATGGAGGCCAGCGGTATGCCCGCTATCGCCGACGACTCCGGCCTGTGCGTCACCTGCCTCAACGACGCTCCCGGCGTCTACTCCGCCCGCTACGGCGGTGAGGGGCTGGACGATGTGGGACGCTATCAGCTGCTGCTGGCTAACATGCGTGGTCAGACCGACCGCAGCGCCAAGTTCGTCAGCGTCATCACCTGCTGCTTCCCCAACGGAGAAGTTATCACCGCCCGGGGCGAGTGTCCCGGCACCATCGCCTTCGCCCCCATGGGGGAGGGCGGCTTCGGGTACGATCCCGTCTTCTTCGTGCCCGCACTGAAAAAGACTTTTTCCCAGCTCTCCGCCGAGGAGAAAAACGCCATCTCCCACCGCGGCAAGGCACTGGAAATTTTCCGGGGCAAGCTGGAAGAGTATATGAAGTAAGCCCCTCTCAGTCAGCTTCGCTGACAGATGAAGGTGAATTGCCACGCAGTGGCAAGAGAGGCCACCCTGGGGTGCTCCCGGAGGGAGAGCCAAGTAAAATTTTAAAATGTGAAAGGTAATACAATAATATGGAACTGACCAGTAAGCAGCGCGCACAGCTGCGCGGTATCGCAAACGGCATCGACACCATCCTGATCGTCGGCAAGGACGGCATCGGCGAGAATCTCGTCAAGCAGGCCAACGACGCTCTGGAGGCCCGCGAGATCATCAAGGGCCGCGTGCTGGAGAACTCCCTGCTCTCCCCCCGTGAGGCAGCCGAGGCTCTGGCTCCTCTGACCCGCAGTGAGGTGGTTCAGGTCATCGGCACCAAGTTCGTCCTGTACCGCCAGAGCCACGACAAGAACAAGAAGGACAAGATCGTTCTCGTCAGCGACAAGAAAAAGAAAGTTTAAAACTTGCCTCCCCCTCTGGGGGAGGTGGCCGAGCGAAGCGAGGCCGGAGAGGGCCCTCTCAGTCACCGCCTGCGGCGGCGACAGCTCCCCAGGAGGGGGAGCCGAGATCCTGCTTTTGTTTGACCGATTGATACAGATAAAGGAGGCGTCTCTGGTTGAAAATCGGAATTTACGGTGGAACATTCAATCCTCCCCATCTGGGGCATCAGGCTGCGGCGGAGACTGCGGTCAGGGTGCTGGGACTGGATAAGCTGATCCTGATCCCTGCGGCGGTACCGCCCCATAAGCAGCTGCCCGAGCATACCCCCGACAACCGGGACCGGGTGGAGATGACGCTGAAAATGGCAGACGCCATGAACATGCCCGGTGTGGTGGAAGTGTCCGACATGGAGATGAAGCGGGAGGGCAAGAGCTATACCTCCGACACCCTGCGCATCATCAAGGAGCGCTATCCCGATGCCGAGCTGTGGCTGCTCATGGGAACGGATATGTTCCTGACCCTCCATCTGTGGCATGAGCCTGAGGAGGTTCTGAAGCTGGCCAAGATCTGCGCCTTTGGACGCACCGAGCAGGATGGCGAGGAGGTCTTTGCACCCCAGCGCGCCTTCCTGAGCGTGAAGTATCCCGGCAGCGAGTTTACCACCATTACCCTGCCCGGTCTGGTGGACATCTCCTCCACCCAGCTGCGGGAGATGCTGCTCAACGGCACCGCGGGGGAGTACCTCCTGCCCGCCGTGTACGGCTATATCCTGATGAACGGTCTGTACGGGGTCAAGCCCGATCTGAAGCATCTGGACATCCCCGAGCTGAGAGCCTGCTCCTACTCCATGGTGCGCAACAAGCGTGTTCCCCATATCCGGGGCACCGAGGAGGAGGCGGTCCGGCTGGCCAAGCGCTGGGGTGCTGACGAGGTGCTGGCCCGCCGCGCGGGTATTCTCCACGACTGCACCAAGTACTGGGAGCTGGAGCCCCATCTGGCCGTCTGCGACAAGTACGGCGCTCAGTTGGACGAACTGGAGCGAAGCGCGGTGAAGCTGCTCCACTCCAAGTCCGG
>JAZQVX010000033.1:0-23558 GCA_045632045.1 Lawsonibacter sp. | reverse complement strand
GGGGGTCACCGTCCACATCCACAGCAATCTCATCCACACGGGGCAGGGGATGCATGACCAGCATATTGGGGCGGGCGCGCTCCAGCTTGCGGCGGGTCAGAACATAGATGCCCTTACACTGCTCATACTCCAGAGGATCCACGAAGCGCTCCTTCTGGATGCGGGTCATATACAGCACATCCAGCTGGGGGATAACGGCCTCCAGACCGGTGACTTCGGTGAAGCGCATCTTGTGCTCCCGCATGAACTCACGCAGGTAGTTGGGGATGGCCAGCTCACGGGGGGCGATGAGGAAGAAGTTGATGTCGTGGAACTTCTCGCAGGCCTTGATGAGGGAGTGAACGGTACGGCCGTTCTTCAGATCGCCGCACAGGCCGATGGACAGACCGTCCACACCGCCGCGCAGGCGGGTGATGGTGGTCAGGTCGGCCATGGTCTGAGTGGGATGCATGTGGCCGCCGTCACCGGCGTTGATGACAGGGACATTGGAATAGAGGGACGCGGCCTTGGCTGCGCCCTCCCAGGGGGTACGCATGACCACCACATCGGCATAGCCGGAGACCATCTTGATGGTGTCCTTCAGACTTTCACCCTTGGCAACGGAGGAGGAATTGGGGTCGGAGAAACCGAACACAGTTCCGCCCAGTCGCAGCATGGCGGTCTGGAAGGAGAAGTTGGTGCGGGTGGAAGGCTCAAAAAACAGGGAGGCAGCAACCTTACCCTTGCAAATGTCGATAAACTTGTCGGGATCGTCCATGATCTGGCTGGCTCGTGCGTAAAGGGCGTCCCATTCCTCGCGGGGCAGGTCGCCGAAGTCGATAAGATGTCGCATGGTATTTCTCCGCTCCCTTTTATCATATTTCTTCTTTTATCATCTTATCACAATCCGCCGCAATTCGCAAGGTGGGCAGGAGAAATTTTCCCTGCCCTCCCTTCTTCTGACAAAATCCGCCCGTATGAATCCAGTCCCCGCTCCCTATCCTAACAGAGTAGACGAAGGGAGTTTTTTCATGATCTGGTTCTGGTATTTTCTGCTGTACAGCTTTATCGGTTTTTTGCTGGAAGTCCTCTTCGCGTGGAGCACCGGCGGTCATCCCCGGCGCAAATGCCTGCTCCTGCTCCCCCTGTGTCCTGTGTACGGACTGGGGGCCTGCCTCATCGTGGGGACAGCGGGACATTTTACCAATCCTCTGCTGTTATTCTTCGTGGGCGCGGTATTGTCCACCGCCTGTGAGTATATCATGGCCGCTTTTTACGAAGAGGTGCTTCTGGTGTCTTTCTGGGATTATTCCGACCTGCCGCTGAATCTTCACGGGCGGGTCTGTCTTCCCTTCTCGCTGGCATGGGGACTGCTGAGTGTCCCGCTGGTGCGCTGGCTCCACCCCGCTATTCTCTCCCTCGCCTTCGCGCCGCCTGTTTTCCTCACGGTGGTGATGGCGGCGGCGCTGTGTTCCGACATGTGCGTATCCGCCCTGCTTCTGCGGCATTTTCACACCCGGGACGCGCTGGACTGGTATCTGCCCGGGGCATAAAAATAACCGCCGAACTTCGTCGGCGGTCATCAAAAGGCTTATTCTGCGTAATCGTCGTACTCGGAGGCCTCTGCCTTGCGGGACAGCTTCCCCTTGGCGCAGGCACACAGCTCACCCAGCTTGTCGGAGTAAGCGATCACGGCGCAGACAGCTGCAGCGAAGGCCAGAGAGGCGGCAACGATCTTCAGCACAAAACGGGCAGTTTTCATGGTGGAGTTCCTCCTTTGTTGATTTCTTATTTCAATTTTACCGTATCTTAACGAAAATTACAACCGTCCCGAAAAATTTTTCTTCAGGAGATCACCCGGTTATATCTCCGTCCGCCCACAGGCTCCACCCCACGCATGGCCATGAGCTGTTCCACCGTCACGAAGCAGTACCCCCTGTTTTGCAGCTCGTCCACGATCTCCAGCGCCGCATCCACCGACGAGGCAAACATGTCGTGCATGAGGATGATGTCCCCATCCCGCACCCGCTCCAGCACATAGCTGACGATGCGTTCTTTGTTCCGGTCCTTCCAGTCCTCCGGGTCTACGGACCAGATGATGAGGGGACCCTCCTCCAGCTTCTGCAGTTCCGGCGCCATGATTCCGTAGGGCGGCCGGAGCCAGTAGTCCCCCTCCCCCAGAATATCCTTCACGCCCTGCCGTACCCGGAGCATCTGGGCGAGAAATTCCTGCGCCGACACTTCCTCGTCCAGCATCACATGATCCCATGTGTGAACGCCGATCTGGTGCCCCTGCACCGCCATCTCCCGCACCAGTCCCTCATTACCCGCCAGCCGTTCTCCCACCAGGAAGAAGGTCGCCGGCACTTCCCGGGCCGCCAGTCCGTCCATGAGCCGGCGGGTATGCTCCGGATGGGGGCCGTCGTCGAAGGTCAGCGCCACCACCGGAATGCCATCCGGGATCTCCACCATAGCCCCGCCGCCTGCCGGGATACAGCCATCCACCGGCGAGCAGGCAAATACAAAAACCGCCGCCCAATACCAGATCCATCCATAGCCCTTTTTCATCCCCATGCCCCCGTTTCTTCCCTTAGTATGGGGCATTCTCCATCCTTTCCGACAGGAAAAAACAGCAAAAAAGGGCCGCCCTCGCGGGCGGCCCTGTAAGGTGTTTACACTTTAGGATCCTCGGATTCAAAGACGGATTTTGCGCTGGCAGCCAGACCGGCCAGTCCCTGCAGCTCGGAGGGAATGATGATCTTGGTGGCTTTGCCGTCGGCGGCCTTGGTGAAGGCCTCCAGAGCCTTGATCTTGATGACGCCCTCACCGGGGGCGGCCTCATTGATGAGCTTGATGGCATCGGCAGTGGCCTGCTGCACCTTCAGGATGGCCTCGGCCTCGGCTTCGGCGGCCATGATGCGGGCCTCCTTCTCACCTTCGGCCTGCAGGATGGCGGCCTGCTTGGCGGCGTCGGCGCGGAGGATGGCGGACTGCTTCTCGCCCTCAGCCACCAGGATCTGGGACTGCTTCTGGCCTTCGGCCTGCAGGATGGACTCGCGGCGCTCACGCTCGGCCTTCATCTGCTTTTCCATGGCATCCTGAATCTCACGGGGAGGAATGATGTTCTTCAGCTCCACGCGGTTGACCTTGATGCCCCAGGGATCGGTGGCCTCATCCAGCAGGGAGCGCATCTTGGTATTGATGTGGTCGCGGCTGGTCAGAGTCTGATCCAGCTCCAGATCGCCGATGATGTTGCGCAGGGTGGTGGCGGTCAGGTTCTCGATGGCAGACATGGGGCTCTCCACACCATAGGTATACAGCTTGGGATCGGTGATCTGGAAGTAGATAACGGTGTCGATCTGCATGGTGACATTATCCTTGGTGATAACGGGCTGGGGGGCAAAATCGACGACCTGCTCCTT
The DNA here is from genome assembly GCA_045632045.1 of Lawsonibacter sp. Taxonomy (GTDB): domain Bacteria; phylum Bacillota; class Clostridia; order Oscillospirales; family Oscillospiraceae; genus Lawsonibacter. The sequence goes on along the minus strand of JAZQVX010000033.1, from coordinate 20,157 downwards.
CAGAGAGACATTCTTGGCAACGCGCTCGATCAGGGGAATTTTAAAGTGGATACCCACGCCCCATACAGTTCGGAATGCGCCCAGACGCTCAATGACGAAGGCGCGGGACTGGGGCACGATGCGGATGTTGGCACCCAGCACAGCCAGGATCAGCACGAATACCAGCGCGTAACCCATAAAAGTCATGATAGCAGCAATGTTCATCTAGTTTCCTCCTTTTCTATCAAACCGGCTTTACAAATACTTTCACGCCCTCGATGCGCAGGATACGCACCCTGCTCTGGGCGGGAATGACTTCTCCGTTCTCGCTGCGGGCGGTCCATGTCTGTCCAAAGAGTTTGACCTGTCCCGTTTCAGCGATGTTGTCGATCTCCTCCGTGACCAGCGCGATCTGGCTGAGTACCCGGTCGGCATTGGTGGGAGAAATGCCGGGTGTCAGCAATTTCGCGGCGGCAGGCCGTACCAGCACCAGCGCCAGGGCCGACAATGCCAGAAATACCACCACCTGAAGCCAGATGGCACCGCCCAGAACCGCCACCAGAAGCCCACCCAGGGCTCCCACAGCAAACCAGATGAAGGTCAGACCTACGGTAATGGCCTCGCCGGTGACGAGAACCACCAATAAAATCAGCCATACGGCACTCGGAATCATACAGCGCTCCTCTCTCCACATGAGCTTGTGGTCTGTTTGGTAAGACTATACCACATTCCATTGTGAAATTCCACTGTACATCACTCAAATTTACAAATCGTTCAAAAATCAAAAGAAAGCGCCCGGGTGCCGGGCGCTTTCTGGAAAATTATTCCGCTTTCTTGTCGATCCACTCGGTTCTGTACTTGGAATAGACGATCTTCTGCTCACTATAAAGACCATAGTAACCCGACAGGGCATAGGACACGCCGCAGGCCAGCGCGAACATGGGAAGTCCCTGCCCTCCGAAGAGTTCATAGGACAGCAGGATGGAACTCACAGGGCAGTTGGTGGCGCCGCAGAACACAGCGGCCATACCCAACGCGCCGGAGAAACCGTGGGGCAGTCCCAGAATGGGGCCTGCGAAGGTACCGAAGGCACAGCCGGTGAAGAGGACGGGGACGATCTCGCCGCCGCGGAAACCAGCACCCAGCGTGACGGCAGTGAAGAGGATCTTCATGAGGAATGCCTCAGGAATGGTCTCACCGCCCAACATACGGCGGACGACCGCGTCACCGGCGCCGTTATAGTCCTGATTGCCCAGAAGCAGGGTCATGACCAGCAGCAGCGCACCGCCGGCACAGGCTCTGACCACAGGATTTTTAAAAATCTTTCCGTAGATATGGGGGGCATGGTGCATACACTTGCAGAACAGGATCGAAACAACGGCACACAGCAGACCCAGAACGGCGATCCGCATCAGCACCAGAGGATCCATCCGTGCAAAGTCGGTCACAGTATAGCCCACCGAGGTGTGCATCCCGGTGAATTTGGCCAGTTCAAATGCCGCCAGCGCAGAGATCAGGGCAGGCACCAGCGCCGCATAGTACATCACGCCCACGCTGACCACCTCCATGGCGAACACCGCGGCGGTCAGGGGGGTGCCAAACAGCGCGGAGAAGGCCGCGGACATACCGCACATGACCATGACGCGGCCGTCCTTGCCGTCCAGACGGATCAGTTTACCCACATAGGCCGCCAGAGAGCCGCCCAGCTGCAGTGCCGCACCCTCACGGCCGGCAGAGCCGCCCGCCATATGGGTCAGAATGGTGGAAATGAAGATCAGGGGGGCGGTGCGCAGCTTCAGCTGCTGGCCCTCACGGACCGCCACCAGCACCTGATTGGTGCCGCGGTCCTTCCCCATACCCGTCGCAGCGTACAGCAGCACGATGTCCATACCGGCAACAGGCAAAAGCCAGATGATGTTGGGATGCTCTGCGCGCAGATGTGTGGCAATATCAATGCCGTGGTGGAATACGATACCCACGCCGCCCACCAGCAGGCCAACAAATCCGGCGTAAATCACCCATTTTATAAAGGAAAACGCATCCTTGGCGTGTTCTCTTTTTTGTCTTTGATCGCTCATAGCTCTCCCCCGTTTCTTCACGGAATCTTTACGAATGGATTATAGCACACTCGCACCCGCTTGTGCATCCCTCTTTTTACCTGTTTGCGCAATTTCCTCGCTGTTCTGATGGGAAAAAACCCGCGCCCTCTTGCGGCTTTTCCCGCTTTATGCTATGATGGATGCGTTAATGCCGCGCGCATCATGTAATTAAGGGGGAATTTTCGTGTTTGGGGACCAATTATGGCCCATTCTTTTCGGAATCAGCCTGATCGGCAACGCAGTGCTGCTGTGTCGCCCGTTGCTGAAGAAACTGCGTCACGAGGACGCCGTGTCCGAGGATAACATCATGGCAATGGTGGAGGAAGGCGAAGAGGCCGGCTCCATTCAGGCCAACGAGAAGGAACTGATCGAGAATGTCTTTGAGTTCGACACCCTCACTGCCCGCGACTTGATGGTGCATCGCACCGACATGGTCACGCTGGCTCTGGACGATGACGAACAGACCATTCTGGACACCATTCGTGAATCCGGTCTGTCCCGCTTCCCTGTTTACGAAGAGGACGCCGATGATATCGTGGGCATTCTGCCCACCCGTACCTACCTGCTCAACTTCCACATGCCCGAGCCCAAGCCCATTCGCGAGCTGCTGCGCCCTGCCTACTTTGTCCCCGAAACTGTCCCCGCTGATGTGCTGTTCCGGGACATGCAGGCCAAAAAGTTCCACATGGCGCTGGTGGTGGACGAATACGGCGGCACCAGCGGTCTGGTGACCCTGGAAGATCTGCTGGAAGAGCTGGTGGGCAACATCTATGACGAGTTTGACCCCCAGGAGGAACAGGACATCATCCGTCTGGAGGACGGTCGCTGGCGCGTTTCCGGTTCCGCCAATCTGGAGGAACTGTTTGAGGCTATGGGCCGTGAGCTGCCCGAGGACGACGAGCGGGACTATGACACGCTGGGTGGTCTGGTCTTTGCCCAACTGTCCGTCATCCCCGATGACGGAAGCCGCCCTGTGGTGGAGGCTCTGGATCTGCGCATCCGGGTCGAAGAACTCTATGAGCGCCGGGTGGAGTGGGCGCTGGTTGAAAAACTCCGGAAGGACAACGCAAATACTTAAACACACAGGGAACGCCTCCGGACGCATCGTTTCGGGGCGCTCCCTGTCTTTTTATTACCACCATGAAAGGAACGGACATTATGAAGGAACTCATCTGCCGATCCATTGAAGAGAAGAAGGCTCTCTATGCCAAACTGTGCAATGACATCTGGGCCAGGCCCGAGCGAAATTTTCAGGAGATGTATGCCGCAAAGCTGCTGACCGACACCCTTGCCGAGCACGGTTTCCGGGTGGAGCAGGGACTGGCCGGAATGCCCTCCGCCTTCCGCGCCAGCTTTGGCAGCGGCAAGCCTGTGGTGAGTTTTCTGGCTGAGTACGACGCTCTGGCCGGTTTGAGTCAGGAGGCCTGCTGCGCCGAAAAGAAGGCCATCGTCCCCGGCGGCGACGGACACGGCTGCGGCCACAACGCTATGGGTCCCTGCTGCATCGCAGCTGCCGTGGCCATGAAGGAGATCATGGAGCAGGATCAGATTCCCGGCACCGTCATCGTCTTCGGCTGTCCCGCTGAGGAGACCGGCGGCGGCAAGAGCTTCCTCGCCCGGGACGGTTTCTTCGACGGCGTGGACTTTGCCATCTCCCCCCACCCCTTCCCCGATGGCGGCTTCATGGGCCCCACTCTCGCCACCGTTCAGGCGGAGTACACCTTTACCGGACAGGCCTCTCACGCCTCCGCCATGCCCGAGCAGGGCCGCAGCGCTCTGGATGCCGCTGAGCTGATGGTCATGGGTGTGCAGTTCCTCCGTGAGCATATCATTCAGGAGGCCCGCATCCACCATGCCTATCTGGATGTGGGCGGCACCTCTCCCAATGTGGTGCAGGCCAATGCCAAGCTGTTCTTCTATATCCGCGCCCCCAAGGGCAAGCAGGTCAGGGAGATTTTCGAGCGTATCAACAAAGTCGCCCGGGGCGCAGCCATGATGACCGAAACCGAAGTGGCCATCCGCCACAAAGCAGGTCTTGCCGATCTGGTCCCCAACCATGTGGTGGGTCAGGTCCTCTCCGACTGCTGGGCCGAACTGGGTCCCTGTGTCTTCTCCCCCGAGGCCCGCGCTATGGCCGAACAGATGGCACCCACCGTCGGTCTGGAGGGCGGCGATGTGCTGGACGAGAGCGTTCCCGTCTATGACCCCAACGCCCCCCTGCTGATGGGCTCCACCGATGTGGGCGATGTGTCCTATATCGTGCCTTCCGCCGCATTGAACTTCCCCGGTGTCATCAAGGGCACCCCCGGCCACTCCTGGCAGTGGGTCTCTCAGGCCGCCTCCCCCATCATGCACGACGGTCTGGTACACGCCGCCAAGGTATCTGCTCTGGCAGGCATGAAGCTGCTCACCCAGCCCGAGCTGGCGCAGACCGCCCGGGAAGAGTTGATGAAAAAGACCGGCTGCAAGCTGGTGTCTATGCTGCCCCCCAACGCCGTTCCCGAATTTTAAGCACAAAAAATCCCGCCGCAAACACAGGTTTGCGGCGGGATTTTCGTTTATCGGCTCAGGGCGAAGATGTTCTGCCCCTGCACAAAGTTGGCAAAGGAGTAAAGGACAATCACTTGATCGATGTTGTTATCCTTGACATACTGGGAGATAGGGGTCAGGTTATAGCGCACATCGAACAGGTGGACCTCAGAGAATCCCTCACTCAGGAAGGGAGCCAGGGTATCGGAGTAGGAGTCACGGATCACCAGCACCTTGGGGGCATCGCTCTGCTCGGACTTGATGACACACAGGGGCTGATTTCCGCCCAGGAAGAAGGAATACTTGTCCTTCTTGTTCAGATTCTCCTCCACATACAGCTCTCCCTCCTCGGGCTTGCCGCTGAAGTAGGCGGTGACCTGCTTTCCCTCCTCAGGCACAAAGGTGTGAATGAGATCGGGGCCCAGCCAACGCACACCGGAGGAGGAGAAGGTGGTGCCGTTAAACTCCTCAGACACGGTAACAGGGACATAGTCACCCAGCGACAACCGCTCCATTCCCAGCGCACCAAAGATGGCGTTGGCGCCGTAGAAGGCTCCCAGAGAAGTCCAGTGGTGGTCGGTACGATAGAAAATATAGTTGTCCTTCTGCTCCAGCAGGGCACCGGCCATATCCAGAGGGATGGCATCGGTATTGGCATAGAGCTGCTCAATGATGGCAAGCTCATCGGCGGTGGGGGCACCGTTGGGCAGACGATCGGCCCAGATGGTAGCGGAGGAAGGGATGATGCCGAAGTGGACGGGAACATCCACATTGCTCACCAGCTTGTTGATGTGGCCCACACTCTCCAGCAGTTTATCCACATCGGGATTCTCCACCCGATTGATGAGGGCATCCCCGGCGAAATAGGCACCGTTGTTCTCCCGCTTGCCGCTCAGGCGCTCACACCATGCCTTCAGGGCCACCCAGAAGTCACGGCCCACGATGTGGTCGGCGGTGTAGTCCTCGGCATCGGCCATGAAGTCGCCCTCTTTGATGCTCTCCCAGGACAGCTGAGGCACTTTGGAGAGATTACGGTTCTCCAGTTCGGAGAAATCCTTGTCGGGCAGCAGGAGGCTCAGCCCCAGCACGCCGCCCAGAAAGCCGCAGAACACGGCAGTCAGCAGCTTGTGATAGTTCTTGGACATGTTCTCGACCTCCTTTAGAAGCGGAAATAGAGGAAGGGGTTATAGGTGCCGTCCACCAGGTAGGCGGTACACACCATCAGACCGGCCAGCACCAGCAGCACGCCCGCAATCTCCTTTGTTTTCCCGGGAAGTCTGCGGAACACCTTTACACCAACAGGGGTGGATGCTACTGCGGCGGCACACAGGATGGGCAGGTAGCTGGTCAGGTAATAGACGAAATTACCGTTCACAAAGGGTACACCGCCCATGCCAAGCATGACCTTGAGGTAGGCCACCAGATGACCGAAGTCCTCAATGGCGAAAATGGCCCAGCTGATGAGCACCAGCGCCATGGTATACAGATGACCCACGAGGGCAGGGGCCTTCTTCAGCTTGTCCAGCAGGAAGAACTTCTCGATCATCAGCAGAACGAAGAAGTACAGACCCCAGAGCAGATAGTTCCAGCTGGCGCCGTGCCAGATACCGGTGGCGGCCCAGACCACGAAGAGGTTGAACATCCAGCGGCTCTTGGAGCAGCGGTTGCCCCCCAGAGGAATATACAGATACTCACGGAACCAGGTGGACAGGGAGATGTGCCAGCGGCGCCAGAACTCAGTAATGCTGCGGGAGATATAGGGGTAATCGAAGTTGGGCAGGAACTCAAAGCCCAGCATACGGCCCAGACCGGTGGCCATGTCGGAATAGCCGGAGAAGTCGAAATAGATCTGGAAGGTAAAGGCCAGCACCCCCAGCCACGCGCCCAGAACGGTGAGTTCCCCGGGATTCATGGCCTTATAGGCCTCCCAGAGCATACCTACATTGTTGGCGATCAGAACCTTCTTGCCCATACCCACCATGAACTTCTCCACGCCGGCACCGAATTTATCCATGGTGCAGTCGCGGGAGTCGATCTGGTCGCCCAGATCCTTATACTTGATGATGGGACCGGCGATGAGTTGGGGGAAGAGGGTGACGAAGGTGCCGAAGTTCAGGATGGAACGCTGGGCACGGGCGTCACCGCGGTAGACATCAATGGTATAACTCATGGTCTGGAAGGTGTAGAAGGAAATGCCGATGGGCAGATGGATGTTCAGCACCGGCATGAAGTCCAGACCCATGCTCTGCAGGGACAGGGCCACGAAGTCCCAGTATTTAAAGAAGAACAGCAGACCCAGATTGAAGATGATGGACGAAATCACGGCCATACGGGCGCCCTTGTCGTTGCCCTTCTCCTTACACCGCTCCACGATCAGACCGTGAGAATAGTCAATGGCGGTGGAAACGAACATGATGGCCACATAGTCCCGCTCGCCCCAGTAATAGAAGAACAGAGAGGACACCAGCAGCACCACATTGCGCAGCCTTCGGGGGACGACATAATAGACCAGCAGGGTCAGCGCCAGAAAATAAAACATGAAAACAGGGGTCGAAAAGACCATGGCGTTCACTCCTTAGTAAAACGGCGGACGAAGATGCTCGTCCGCCGTATTTGTGTCATGTGTTCGGTTGATTAAAACAGGGCATTGAAATCGGCCACAGCGTCATCGCAGAACTGCCAGGCGATCATCATCACAAAGTTGCCGTTGGTGACAATGCGGGAATTGTTCTCCCAGCCCAGAATGGACTCGGGGTACCAGGCACCGCCGTCAACCTGAGCGTCGATACGAGCCTGGAAGACGGCCTTCATGGCCTCCACATCAGCAGCGTCGGCGACCTCAGCCAGGGCGATCTCGCAGACGACAGCGCCCATCATGGGCTGATAGATGACCAGCTGGTTGGTGGCGATGTCACCGATGCCGGGGTACAGGTCGTTGTGCATACCAAACTCCACAACATTGGCGTTGGCGGCAAAGTTCTCGCCGTGCTTATCAGCCAGATCAAAGACGAACTGGTTCAGATCAATGGCAACAGGCTCACCGGGAGCAGGCTCCACAACTGCGGGCTCCTGCTCGACAGGCATATTCTCGGGGGCGACAGGGGCAGCGGCGGGCACATCGGCCTCAGGATCATAGGCGGGCATGTCAGCCTCGGGATCGTAGGCAGGCATATCGGCCTCGGGATCGTAAGCGGCGGGGCCGTCCTCCACGGGCATGTCCATGATGCCGGCGTCACCCTCGAACTCGTCCTCGGCGGGAGCCTGAGCCTTGGCCCAGGCAGGAACCTCGGTGCCGTTGCGCAGAGCCTCGATCATGCCATCCTTCTCAGCGCAGACGAACAGGCAGACATAGTTGTCGATGACCACGATCTCAGAGTTGTTCTTCCAACCCTCGATGGTCTCGGGGTACCAGGCACCGCCGGCCACCTGAGTGTCAATGCGGGTCTGGAAAGCATTCTTGACGGTCTCCACATCAGCGGCGTTGGCCACCTCGGCAAAGGCGAACTCAACGGCCACGGCGCTCATAGCGGGAGAGGCCAGCACCAGCTGCTTAGTCTCCACGGCACCCAGACCTGGGTACATAACCTCCATCAGCTCAGCGTCAGCAGACAGGTCCATCATCATGGGGCCTTCCTCGGCGGCATCCATGATCTCGGTGTAGAAGCGGTTCAGATCCACGCTGAAAGCGGAATCGGGTGCGGGGGTGGTCTCCTCCTTGCTGCCGCATGCGCTCAGCATGGTCAGGGCGCAGACAACGGCCATAGCCATAGCCAGAATACGCTTATTCATATCATGTAACTCCTTTGAAATTTAATTGGTTGTGACAGTTTCATTTGCTGTGACATACTCTTAGACGCGGGCTCCTCAAAAAAGTTCCCCACTTTTTCAAAAATTTTATCCCACAAAATCCTGTTCTATATTGTACCAGTTATCCGTTGGAATTTCCACGGTTCTTCCACATCTCTCTTGACTTTTTTTCGCTTTTATTTTATTCTTAAATCATCATATGAACATATATTCATATATAGAAAGGACAATGGTCATGGTTCTTCATCCCGCTCCCTGTTGTCAGGAGGATATCGTTCACGAAGATGTGATCGCCGCGGTTCGGGCTCAGCTCCCCCCCGAGGAGCTGCTGTACGATCTGGCAGAGCTGTTTAAAATCTTCGGTGACAGCACCCGCATCCGCATTCTGTACGCCCTGTTGGAGTCCGAGATGTGCGTATGCGATATCGCCAAACTCATCAACGCAAGCCAGAGCGCCGTATCTCACCAGCTCCGGGTCCTCAAGGCCAGCAAGCTGGTCAAGTTCCGCCGGGAGGGTAAGATCGTGTTCTACTCTCTCGCCGACAACCATGTGCTGAGTATTCTCTCCCAGGGCATGGAACACATCGAAGAATGACTGTGAAAGGAGTCTTACCATGAAAAAAGTTTTCCAGATCGAAGATCTCTGCTGCGCCAACTGCGCGGCGAAAATCGAGCACGCCATCAGCAAGCTCCCCGGCGTACACAGCGCCACCGTCTCCTTCCTCGCCCAGAAGCTGATTCTGGAGGCCGAGGATGAGAAGTTTGATACCCTGACTCAGGAGTGCGCCCGCATCTGCAAGCGAATCGAGCCCGACTGTGAACTGATTCTGAAATAAGGTATCCCCATGACCAGAAAGCAGAAAAAGATCCTTCGGCGCATCCTCCTCAGCGCCGCATCGCTGCTCCTTGTGGAGTGTCTTCCCCTGACCGGCATTGCCAATCTGCTGGCACATCTGCTTCCCTATGCCCTGGTGGGCCACGATGTGCTTTATAAGGCGCTTCGTAACATCAAAAACGGTCAGGTCTTTGACGAAAACTTTCTCATGGCGGTGGCTACACTGGGCGCCTTCGGCTGCGGTGAATACGCCGAGGGCGTGGCCGTCATGCTGCTGTATCAGGTGGGCGAGCTGTTCCAGTCCGTAGCCGTTGGCAAAAGCCGTAAATCCATCGCCGCCCTGATGGACATCCGCCCCGAAAGCGCCAATGTGGAGCTGGACGGTGCGCTGGTGGAAGTCTCTCCCGAAGAGGTCACCGTGGGACAGACCATCGTCATCAAACCCGGTGAGCGGGTTCCGCTGGACGGCACCGTACTCGATGGCAGTTCCACCCTGGACACCGCCGCCCTCACCGGCGAATCTCTCCCCCGCTCTGTCGCCTCCGGCGGCGAGGTTGTCAGCGGATGCATCAACCTGACCGGAACCCTCCGCGTTCTTGTCACCCGCCCCTATGACCAGTCCACCGTAGCCAAAATTTTGGAGTTGGTGGAAAATTCCGCCGTCAAAAAGGCAAAAGCCGAACATTTCATCACCAAATTCTCCCGCTATTATACGCCCGCCGTAGTTTTCGGCGCACTGGCTCTGGCAGTGATTCCCTCTCTGTTCACCGGCATGTGGATGACCTGGGTTCACCGTGCCCTCATTTTCCTCGTCGTTTCCTGCCCCTGCGCGCTGGTCATCTCTGTCCCTCTGAGCTTCTTTGGCGGCATCGGAGGTGCCTCACGGCAGGGCATCCTCGTCAAGGGCAGCAACTATCTGGAGGCACTGGCTGATGCGGGTGTGGCTGTTTTTGACAAGACGGGCACCCTCACCCGGGGTACCTTCTCCGTTACCGAAGTCCACCCCATCGGGGTAAGCGAATCGGATCTGCTCTCCCTTGCCGCGCTGGCTGAGCAATTCAGCGATCACCCCATCTCCCGCTCCATTCGTGCCGCCGCCCCCGAAAATCTCACCCTCTCCCGCGCCCACAGTGCCGAAGAACTGGCCGGTCTGGGGGTTCGAACCACGGTGGACGGTAGCGAGGTATTGGCCGGCAGTGAAAAACTCATGGCCCATTTCCACATTTCCTGCCCCTCGGTGGACAGTGCGGGCACCGTGGTCCATCTGGCCTCCAACGGAACCTATCTGGGATATCTGGTCGTTTCGGACGAGATCAAGCCCTCTTCCTCCCATGCACTCAAACAGCTGAAAGCCGCCGGCATCCGCAAAACCGTCATGCTCACCGGAGACTCCCCCGCCGTTGGTCATCGGGTCGGAGCCGCGCTGGGACTGGATGAGGTTCATGCCGGTCTTCTTCCCGGCGATAAGGTCGCCAAAGTCGAAGCCCTCCTCGCCCAGACCGGCCCCGGCGAAAAACTCGTCTTCGTAGGCGACGGCATCAACGACGCGCCTGTCCTTGCCCGGGCGGACATTGGCGTGGCCATGGGTGCCATGGGCTCCGATGCCGCCATCGAGGCGGCCGACATCGTCCTGATGGACGATGATCTCACCAAACTGGCCACCGCGGTACGCATCGCCCGCAAAACCCGCTCCATCGTCCGCCAGAACATCGTGTTTGCTCTCGGCGTGAAGTTTCTGGTATTGGGACTGACCGTAGTGGGGCGCACCAATATGTGGATCGCCGTCTTTGCCGATGTAGGCGTAGCCATCATCGCCATTCTCAACGCAGGTCGCACCCTCACTCCATAACAACAAAAAACCGGTATCCCGAATGGGATACCGGTTCCTTTTTCAACTCATCAGAGCGTTTCGCACAACAGAGCGGCACCTACGATACCGGCGTCATTGCCCAGGGATGCGCGCTCCAGACGGATGGGAACATGCTTATCAAACACGCCCTTGGCCACCAGCTCACGCAGGGGGTCCAGCAGCAGATCGTCCTCGGCATTGCTCACGCCGCCGCCCAGACAGATGATCTCGGGCTGGAGGATATTCACCAGATTGATCAGGCCAATGGACAGACCCTCCAGATACTGAGCCAGCACCCGCTTTGCGGCTGCATCCCCCATACGGGCCGCCTGGAAGGCGGTGCGGCCGGTGATGTTCTCCATATCGAACTCACAGACCTCCCACAGCTTGGTGTCGCGGTTGCGCTCCATCTCGATGCGGGTCAGACGAATCAGAGCGGTGGCAGAACCGTACTGCTCCCAGCAGCCGCGCTGACCACAACCGCACATCATGCCGTTGGGATGGATGAGCATATGGCCCACCTCCATACCGGCATTGGCAAAACCGGTCAGCAGCTTGCCGTCCACCACCAGACCACCGCCGATACCGGTGCCGATGGTAACGACCACGGCGTTGTTGCTGCTCTTTGCGGCACCGGCAAAATACTCGCCGATGGCAGCGCAGTTGGCATCGTTGCCCAGATAGACGGGCACATCCCAGACCTTCTGGAACAGTTCACGGAAGGGGGTGTTGTGGAAAGGCATATTGGGGGTCTGGATGACCATGCCGGTCTTATTGTCCACCAGACCGGGCAGACCCACACCGACAGCCACAATATCTTCCTCAGGAATACCACTCACCGTACAAACAGCCTTGGCCATTCGTGCCAGTTCCTGACACATAGCCTCTGCGCTCATGGTTTTATCCACAGGATGGCTGACCTTGTCCAGAATCATGCCGTTCTCATCCACAACACCGGCAACCAGATTGGTGCCACCCACATCAATACCAATATACATCATTGTGTTCGTCTCCTTTTCCGGAACGGGGCATCACATGCCCTGATTCATCTGCTCATCCATGCGCATGGTCAGCTCCAGCGCAGCGTTATGACCCATCTTACGGTTGCGGTTATTCATGGCAGCCACTTCCACGATGACGGCCAGATTTCGACCGGGCTTGACAGGGATGGTGACCATGGGGATGGGAATTCCCAGGAACTCGTCGGTCGTAGCCATGTCCAGACCCAGACGGTCATAGAAAGCCTTGTCGTCCCAGGGCTCCAGCTTCAGGATCATGTCGATGTGCATATCGTCCTTGATAGCGCCCATACCGAACAGGCGGCGGACATCAATGACACCGATACCGCGCAGCTCCATATAGTGACGAATCAGTTCGGGGGAACTGGCCACCAGACGGCCCCGCTCGGTGAGTTTGATCTCCACGGCGTCATCGGCAATGATACGGTGGCCGCGTTTGATCAGCTCAATGGCGACCTCACTCTTACCGACACCGGACTCACCCTGAATCAGCACACCTTCGCCGTAGACCTCCATCATAACGCCGTGGCGGGTGATACAGGGGGCCAGATGGCTGAACAGAGAGCTGATGAGGGCAGACATAAAGGTAGAGGTCTGCTGCTGGGTGCGCAGGACGGTACGGCCGTGCTTCGCCGCCGCATCCATACACTCGGGATAGGCCTCCAGACCGCGGGTGATAATCAGAGCAGGCACGGGATAGGACAGAAGTTTGTCAAAGCGTTCGGCGCGCTGCTCATGGGTCATGTCAGCCAGAAAAGTATGCTCGGTCAGACCGATCAGCAGCAGGCGCATGGTATCAAAATGTTCAAAGAATCCGCTCAGAGGCAGACCGGGACGGTTCACATCCACACTGCACAGAGGTGTTTTCTCGTAATCAGGGCCTGGATTCAGGACCTCCAGATCAAATTCCTTAATAATTTCTCCAAGGGCAACGCTCTTCTGCGTGACATCCATCGCTGCATGCTCCTCTCAAAACCGCCCATGGGGCAGTCATGGTATTTCTCTTTCAGTATAGTCGAAAACCCCTTTTTTTGCAAGCGGACGAACATTTTCCCTGTCCAAATTTTTATTGGAAAAATTTCAAAAAAGGCTTGCTTTTTCGGACACTTTCTGCTAAGATAACGGTCGAGGCTTTTTTGAAGCGATTTTCATAGCGAGGAGGTAAGCAACATGGCTAAATGCGAATTCTGCGACAAGGGCGTGACCTTCGGCATTCAGGTGTCCCACTCCCATCGTCGTTCCAACCGCACCTGGAAGCCCAACGTGAAGCGCGTGAAGGCAATCGTGAAGGGCACCCCCACCCACGTGTACGTCTGCACCAGATGCCTCCGTTCCGGTAAGGTCACCCGCGCTGTGTGATAAGGAATATGGCAAAATAAGAGCTCGTGTTCGCAAGAACGCGGGCTTTTTATTTTGCTCTGTCAGCCGACAAAAAAGACGGTCAACATACCCTGTTGACCGTCTTTTTTCATTTATCAACCGCAATTTTCCACGGCACATCCTTGAACTGCTCTCCGGCCTCCAGCACCTCGATGGCACCGGCGCTCACATCCAGAATGTGGGCGGCAAATTCCTCTGCCCGCTCCTCGGGCAGCAGGGCGGACAGCACCACATCGGCGCCGTAGTCCACATTCTCCACCACACCGCCGAAGGCCGTGACCTCCAGTCGGGCGCGCTCAAACATGGAATAGCTGCAGGGCACCTCCATGGCCACCCAGCGGCGCACCACGGAAATACCGGCGGCGTCCAGCGCATCCTTGGCACTCTGGGTATAGGCTCTGACAAGGCCCCCCGCTCCCAGCAGGATACCGCCGAAGTATCGGGTCACCACACAGCACACATTCTCCACGCCCTCCCGCTGGAACACATTGAGCATGGGCTGTCCGGCGGTGCCCTGAGGCTCACCGTCGTCGGAGTAGCGTACGGCACCGTCACGAATGATATAACACCAGCAGTTATGGCGGGCATCATAGTGCTTTTTCTTGGTGGCCTCGATATGGGCGCGGGCCTCCTCCTCGCTCTCCACCCGCCAGACATGGCCGATGAACTCCGAGCGTTTTTCCACAAAGGTGGCCTCACTCTCCCGGGTGGGGATGTAGTATTCTGTCATTGCTGCTGCCACTCCTCTTTTGTCAGTGCATAGAAAAGTGTGGGATGGGTTGCATCCAGTAAATTTGTAGTATCCTTGGTCTTCTGCAGTCGGAACCCGGTTTTTTCGATCACCCGGCGGGACTGGTCGTTGAAGTCGTAATGGGCACACCAGATCGCCGCGCAATCCAGATCTTCAAAGCCATGTCGGAGAATCTCCTTCACCGCTTCAGGAGTCAGACCCATTCCCCAGAAATCTCTGCCGATCCAATAGCCGATTTCCAGCTGAAGTCCTTCCACATCGTCAAAGCGTTCATCGGGCTCTTTCAGTCCGATGCTGCCCACAGGCAGACCGCTTTCCCGGCTCACCATAGCATAAGTCTCGGGTGCCCCGAGTACCCCTCGAATAATATCCAGACTGTTCTCTGCGCTGGTATGTACCGGCCATCCGGCCCGGGGGCCAATATCCGGGCCCCCAGCCAATGCAAACAGCTGTACTGCATCCTCATCCTTCCAAGGGCGCAGAATAAGCCGCTCGGTCTTTAACTCCATAGTTTAGTCCTCCCAGGGTTCCTTCTGCCGCTCCTGCCAGCCTTCCACCATGGGACCCAGCTGACCGATCAGCTTGGGGGTACAGACGGCGATGACATCAATGGTCTGGCTGTACTCCACCTGCTCCACCTTGGCCTCTTTATACAGGCGCTCCAGCATACCGCCCTTGTCATAGGGCAGATGGATGGTCACACGCTTGGCACCGCTGTCCAGACGCTTGCCGATGGCCTCCAGCAGGGTATCCAGACCCTCGCCGGTGCGTGCGGAAACGGACACGATGTCATCTCCGTGGGGGCGGATCTCGCCGGTCCACAGATCGCACTTGTTGAATACCTCAATGCGGGGAGTCTCCTGGGCACCCAGATCCAGAATCAGCTGATCCACCACGGCAGCCTGCTCGCGCCACTCGGGATTGGATGCGTCGATGACATGGAGCAGCAGATCGGCGTAGGACAGCTCTTCCAGCGTGGCCTTGAAGGCCTCCACCAGATGGTGGGGCAGCTTGCTGATAAAACCGACGGTGTCGGACAGCAGGACAGTGCAGGTATCGGAGATCTCCAGCGTCCGGGTGGTGGTGTCCAGGGTATCAAACAGGCGGTTGTTGGCGGGGATGTCGGAGTTGGTCAGCTTGTTGAGCAGAGTGGACTTGCCGGCGTTGGTATAGCCCACGATGGCCACCACAGGCACCTCGTTCTTCTCACGGCGCACACGCTGGGTGGCTCGGACACGGCGCACATCCTCCAGTTCCTCCTTCAGCTTGGAGATCTTGCGGCGGATGTGGCGGCGGTCAGTTTCCAGCTGAGTTTCACCGGGGCCGCGGGTACCGATGGCACCCTCCTGACGCTCCAGATGGGTCCACATACCGATCAGGCGGGGCAACAGGTACTGGTACTGAGCCAGCTCCACCTGCAGACGACCCTCGCGGGTGCGGGCACGCTGGGCAAAAATATCCAGAATGAGGCCGGCCCGGTCCATAACGGACACCTTCAGATCCTCGGCCAGAGCCCGCTGCTGAGAGGGGGACAGGGCGTTGTCAAAGATGACAAGGTCAGATCCGGTGGCCTCCACCAGTTCCTTGACCTCCTGCACCTTACCCTCACCGATGAAGGTGCGGGGATCGGGAGTGTCCTTGGACTGGGTGACAACGCCCATGGTCTGACCACCGGCAGTTTCCAGCAGGGCGGCCAGCTCCTCCATGGAGGACTCGGTGGCGTTCTCCTCCTTGGTCAGACAGTGGGCGTTCAGACCCACCAGCACGGCGCGGTTGATTTTCTTTTCGTTTTTATCGATCATGGTACCTCCGATGGGAAATCGTCACTTGCTGAGTACTTCGACGATCTCACCGATATACATGGTATGGTAATCCGCGTTGGGATACTGCTTCTCTTTTACATCCTCGGGGATGGCAGCAGCATCAAAATCCTGCACATAGCGCTTGCGGCAGACGATGACCAGTTCCGCCTCCTCGAAATAGGGGGCGCCGCAGGCGGCGGTCTTGACGGTAAAGCCGCACTCCTTCACCTTGTCCATGTCCCGGCCGCTCTTGGTGCCGCACAGGGACAGGGCCTTGCGGTATTCCTCAGCGAAGAAGGTCAGGGTGAAGTACTCCTCCCGATCCAGAAACTCCTTGGTATAGCGCTGGGGACGGACATAGCAGGTGGCCACAGGGGCATTCCACAGAACACCCAGACCACCCCAGGAGGCAGTCATGGTGTTGCAGCTCTCGCCGTCACCGGCGGTGATGAGCATCCACTGGTCGCCGATCATGGCGAAGGGGTTGCCGACGATTTCCTTGGGAGCAATATTACGCATCATAAGAGGCCCTCCATTCGATTCTTCCGCTTATTCTATGCGCTTTCGCGCGGAAAGTTGTATTCATAGATATAATAGTATACCATTTCGTGGCAGATAAATCAAGAAGGGGCTGTTCGCCCTCCCCGCGTAAATAAAAATTGCGCCGAGGCATCGCCTCGGCGCAATTCAAAACCTGATTCATCGACCAAAAGCTGTGGAGTAAAGGAAACTCGTCAGTTTCCGCAGCTTTTCAACCGACTCTCATTCTACTGCCCTTGAGCTCAAAAAGCAGCAAAACCTGGTCTTTTTTACTTGTCCAGACCGAACTTCTTGTTGAAGCGGCTGACACGGCCGCCGGTATCGACCATCTTCTGCTTACCGGTGTAGAAGGGATGGCACTTGGAGCAAACCTCCACGCGGATGTCCTTCTTGGTGGAACCAGTCTCGATCACATTACCGCAAGCGCAGCGGATGGTGGTCAGCTCATAGTTAGGATGGATTCCTGCCTTCATTATGTTCACCTCTTTCTCCTTGGAGGATCGTTTCGTAAACGCATCTGCTATGTTAGCATATTCCCCACGGAATTGCAACACTTTTTTTGGTTTTTTTCCAAGGATTTTTCTCTCTTTTCCGGAGTAAAGATAAAAAGGCCGCCCTGTCGGGCGGCTTTTGAAATCTTAGTAGTTCTGGGGACGCAGCATGAAGTAAGCCTGGGGATGAGCGCAGACGGGGCACATCTCGGGGGCCTTCTGACCGACATGGATGTGGCCGCAGTTGGAGCACTCCCAGATCATATCGCCGTCGCGAGAGAAGACCAGACCGCCCTCGATGTTGGCGACCAGCTTGCGATAGCGCTCCTCGTGCTCCTTCTCGATCTTGGCGACCTGCTCAAACAGGTAGGCGATCTCCTCGAAGCCCTCCTCGTGAGCATCCTTGGCCATCTGATCGTACATATCGGTCCACTCGTAGTTCTCGCCCTCGGCAGCGGCGTACAGGTTCTCCACGGTGCTGCCAATACCGCCCAGCAGCTTGAACCAGATCTTGGCATGCTCCTTCTCGTTGTTGGCAGTCTCCTCAAAGATCTTGGAGATCTGGACATAGCCGTCCTTCTTGGCCTTGGAAGCAAAATAGCTGTACTTGTTGCGGGCCTGAGATTCACCGGCGAAAGCGGTCCACAGGTTGGCCTCGGTCTTAGTGCCCTTCAGCTTAGGATCCATCATGATAATTTCCTCCCTGATTTTACCGTTTTAATTCACCGCATTTAGCAGGAATTATTCTTGTTTACCTGCTATGAGTATAGCAAATCACATTAAACTTGTCAAGGGCTATTTTTATTCCCATTTCAGGAAACTATACATAAAAGAGGACCTGCTGTAATAGCAGATCCTCTTTTAAAAAATCAGATGCGCTTCCAGTTGGCGCCGCCGGCCACATCGGTGACCTCGATGCCCTGAGCCTTCAGCTCATCGCGGATACGGTCGGCCTCAGTAAAGTTCTTGGCCTTCTTGGCCTCATAGCGGGCCATAACCAGAGCGTCGATGGCCTCGTCGCCCTCACCGTGGATGGTGTAGGTGCCGGCGGGCTTGGCAGCGGCCTTGGCCAGCTCCTTGCGCTTCTCCTCGGCCTTGGCCAGCAGGTTCAGGGACAGGACATAGTCATAGGCGTCCAGAATGGCCAGCTTGGTGGCGTCGTTGGTCTTGGCCTTCAGCACATCGTACAGAGCGGTGACGCCCATGGAGGTGTTCAGGTCGTTGCCCATGACCTTGTCGAACTTCTCCTTGTACTCGGCCAGAACAGCCTCGTCCACCTCGCCCTCGGGCTTCAGGCCGGCGATGCGGGAGATCAGCTTGTTGAAAGCCACGGCGGCGTTGTCCAGGTTCTCCCAGGAGAACACCAGACCCTTGCGGTAGTGGGACTGCAGGCAGAAGAAGCGGTAGACCACGGGATCATAGCCCTTCTCCTCCAGCAGGGAAACGGTCAGGAACTCGCCCTTGGACTTGGACATCTTGCCGGAGTTGGTGTTCAGGTGGTGGACATGGAACCACTGCTTGCACCACTCGTGACCCAGGAAGGACTCAGACTGAGCGATCTCGTTGGTGTGGTGGGGAAAAGCGTTGTCGATGCCGCCGCAGTGCAGGTCGAGGTACTCGCCGTTATGCTTCAGGGAGATGCCGGTGCACTCAATGTGCCAGCCGGGATAGCCCACACCCCAGGGAGAGTCCCACTTCAGGGCCTGATCCTCGTACTTGGACTTGGTAAACCACAGCACGAAGTCGTTCTTGTTGCGCTTGTTGGAGTCCTCCTCCACGCCCTCACGAACGCCCACAGCCAGATCTTCCTCGTCGTGGTCGTTGAAGACATAGTATCGGTTCAGCTTGGAGGAGTCAAAGTAGACATTGCCGCCGGCCACATAGGCGCGCTCCTTCTCCAGCAGGCCGGAGACGATCTTGATATAGTCGTCGATGCAGTTGGTTGCGGGCTCCACCACATCGGGGATCTTGATGTTCAGCTTCTTGCAGTCGGCAAAGAAGGCGTCGGTGTAGAACTTGGCGATGTCCATGACGGACTTGTTCTCGCGCTTGGCACCCTTGAGCATCTTGTCCTCGCCGGTGTCAGCATCAGAGGCCAGATGACCAACATCGGTGATGTTCATAACGCGGTTGACATCATAGCCGGTGTAGCGCAGATACTTCTCCAGCACATCCTCCATGATATAGGAGCGCAGGTTGCCGATGTGGGCAAAGTGATACACGGTGGGGCCGCAGGTGTACATTTCCACGTGGCCGGGGGTGTGGGTCACAAATTCTTCCTTCTTATGGGTCGCAGAGTTATAGAGATACATATTCATTCTCCTTGTCGAAAAATTGGTATGTGAAAAAACAAAAAAGCCCCTCATACCCCAAGGGCATAAGAGGCGACGGATCGCGGTTCCACTCTCATTTATTACTCAAAAGCCGCTAACGGGGCCAACCCGGGCGGAATTACCCGCCGCACTCCCGGACGCACTTCACAAGACTCCGCCGTGACCTCCCTTTCAGCCGGTGAGGAAGTCTCTCTGTTCGTTGGACGAAATGTTACTCTTTCCGTTCTTTGTGCCCTTCTATGTTATCATTTCACAAGGGAAGTGTCAAGATTCTTGACTGGGCCCACAAAATATTTTATCATGGAAACACAATCATTTTAGCCATCTAGCAGGATGAAGTATCCTACAAAAGGAGGAACCGGAATGAAGAACAAACTTTGGGGCATCACAATTCTTGCCGCCTGCCTTGCATTCATAATAGGTTTCCTTGCCGGACATGACGCAGGCCGCAGTACCGTACCCGATGTGGTGTATCCCTCCACATTTTACGCCACTGTAACGGAGGTTTCGACTTATGGCCTCAAGGTCGAGGGACTGGAAATCAATCAGATCAATTACAGGAGTCTGTACCATTTTGCCGTTGACGAGCAAACGCAGCTGGTTTGGCGGGGCACACCAGTCGAACTGAGCGACTTTCGTCCCGGTCTAACGGTATCCGTTTCGTTCACAGGAAAGATCCTCGAAACTTATCCGGTCGGTCTGACCGAAGTGTGCCGTGTGGAAATTCTGGATGACGATTTCCG
>JAZQVX010000032.1:0-6975 GCA_045632045.1 Lawsonibacter sp. | reverse complement strand
ACTTTCATTCTGCTGACCATCAACCACCAGAGCCTCATCGCCACCAAGTCCAACCGCATCGTCCGCGCCGCCGAGGGCCGCCCTGTCATGGAGTTCGGTTCCCGCCGCGCTCAGGGTGCCGACGGCGCTCTGCTGGGCGCCCGCGCCAGCTACATCGCAGGCTGTGCCGCCACCGCCTGTACCATGGCCGACCAGAAGTTTGGCTCCCCCGCTACCGGCACCATGGCCCACTCCTGGGTGCAGATGTTCCCCGACGAGTACTCCGCCTTTAAGACCTACTGCGAGATCTATCCCAACAACGCCACCCTGCTGGTGGATACCTATAATGTCCTGAAGTCCGGCGTGCCCAACGCCATCAAGGCCTTCAAGGAAGTTCTGTGGCCCCAGGGCATCAAGAAGTGCGCCATCCGTCTGGACTCCGGCGACCTGACCTATCTGTCCCAGAAGGCCCGCCAGATGCTGGACGAGGCCGGTCTGACCGAGTGTAAGATCGTGGCCTCCAACGCTCTGGACGAGTACATCATCCGTGATCTGGTCCGTCAGGGCGCCCGCATCGACTCCTTCGGCGTGGGCGAGCGCCTCATCACCTCCCGCAGTGCCCCTGTCTTCGGCGGCGTTTACAAGCTGGTGGCCATTGAGGACGAGAACGGCACCGTGGTTCCCAAGATCAAAATCAGCGAGAACCCCGCCAAGATCACTACCCCCCACTTCAAGAAGGTCTACCGCATCTTCTCCAAGGCCACCGGCAAGGCTGAGGCCGATCTGCTGTGCCACTCCAAGGAGAAGATCGACTTCACTAAGCCTCTGGAGATGTTCGACCCCGACGCCACCTGGAAGCGCAAGGTCTTTGAGGACTATGAGGCCCGGGAGCTGCTGGTGCCTATCTTCTACAACGGCCATCTGGTCTATCGTGTGCCCGACATCCAGAGTACCCGCGCCTACTGCCAGCGTCAGGTGGATGCCCTGTGGGACGAGGTCAAGCGCTTCGAGAACCCCCATAACTACTATGTGGACCTGTCCCAGGAGCTGTGGGACATCAAGCAGGGTCTGCTGAAGAGCCACGGCATGTAATGCTTCAGACAAATGGCGAAGCCATTTGCCTGAGAAGGCTGCACCCCGCTGCGTCGCACTCGCTGCGCTCGCACACTTGCAAGGCGTTAGAAAATCCCCACTATCTTTCGATAGTGGGGATTTTTTTGTGTGTTTAGTTGTTGTTGACCAGCTGCTCCAGAGTGGCGGCGACCTCGTCGAGGTACTTGCCCTCGAAGGACTCGATCTTGCCGGCATCCACGGCGGCGGCCAGCTCGGGGTCGATGGGCAGACGGGCCAGAACAGGGACATCCAGCTCCTTGGACACCTCGGCCAGACGGCTCTCGCCGAAGATGGAGTGCAGGCTTCCGCAGTCGGGGCACTTGAAGACGGAGTAGTTCTCCACCAGACCCAGAACGGGAACGCTCATCATGTTGGCCATGTTGACGGCCTTGGTGACGATCATGGACACCAGATCCTGAGGGGAGGTGACCATGATGGCGCCGGTGACAGGCAAAGACTGGAACACGGTCAGGGGCACATCGCCGGTTCCGGGAGGCATATCGACAAACATATAGTCGATGTCGCCCCACACCACATCCTGCCAGAACTGAGTGACCACACCGGCGATGACGGGGCCGCGCCAGATGACGGGGTCAGTTTCGTTGGCGGTCAGCAGGTTCAGGGACATGATCTTGATGCCGCCGGTGGTGTAGGCGGGATCGATGCCCTCGTCGGTGCCGGTGGCCTTCTGGTGGATGCCGAAGGCGGTGGGGATGGAGGGGCCGGTGATGTCGGCATCCAGTATGGCAACCTTCTTGCCGCGCTTGGCCATGGCCACAGCCAGAGAAGAGGTGACGGTGGACTTGCCCACGCCGCCCTTGCCGCTGACGACGGCGATGACATGCTTCACGCTGGAAAAGACATTGCCGGGGACACGCATGTCCCGGGAGCTGCAGTTGGAGCTGCAGCTGGAACAATCATGAGTGCATTCAGACATTGTGATGATCTCCTTTTATGGTTTTCGAGGCAAGTTTGCCTCGGGTAGCTCCGATTTATAAGTGTAGCGCGTTTTTAGGAAGTAGTCAAGTGGGGAGCTTTTCTCATGTAGACGAAGGACAACCCGCTGTCCTCCGTGACCTCCTTGACGGGCACATAGCCCATTTTATCGTACAGGCGGATGTTGATCCAGCTTTTCGTGCAGGTGTACAGCTCCTTGACCTCGTTGGGGCAGGCGCGGTCGACCTCCAGAAGCATCTGCTGGGCCAGCCCCTGATGCCGGTAGTCGGGGTGCACCATGAGTCTGCCCACATCGATCAGCCCGCCGTCGGGGCGGTAGCGGATGGCGCCCACGATTTTGCCACCCTCGTCCACCAGCTTCATGGTGGTCCAGTTGACAAAATCCGCTTGGTGATGTTCCCGGCTTTCCATCAAGGCGGGCACATCCCGGCTGCCGATCATTTCCGCCTCGCTTTCAAAGGCCAGCAGCTGCAGGTCATACAGCTCGGGAATGTCGTGGGGGGTGGCTTTGATCAGCTTCATGGTGTTGCCTCCTTCTGGAAAAATTATCGGATGAGGGTGTTCTCCTCGGGAATCAGCTCCTGGGTCTCCCGGGCGGAGAAGTAGTAGCTCAGAACATCGCTGGCGATGGCGGCCAGTTCGCCGCCGGAACCGCCGTGCTCCACCACGATGGCCATGGCCACCTCGGGGTTCTCATAGGGGGCGAAGCAGACGAAGACGGCGTGGGACTGGGTAGAGGCGCTGACCTGAGCTGAGCCGGTCTTGGCACCCACCTGGAAGTCCAGACCCTGGAAATACTTACGGACAGAACCCTGAGTGGTCAGCATGAGCATGCCCGCCTTGACGGCCTGCATGTTTTCCGTCTCGATCTCCACGGTGGAGAGCACTTCGGGGTCATAGGTCTTTAAAATGGAGGAGTAGTCGTGGGACTTGACCTCCTTGAGCAGGTGGGTGGCGTTGCGGGTGCCTCCGTTGACCAGCGTGGCGATGTAGTTGGCCAGCTGGATGGGGGTGAACTGGCTGCTCTCCTGGCCGATGGCCACGGAGAGGGTAGAGCCGTCGTACCAGGTGCCGCCCAGACTTTCGGTATAGGCGGGACCGGCCATGATGCCGGTCTTTTCGGACAGCTCCAGACCGGTTTTCTGGGCCAGACCGAAGCGGGCGGCGTAATCGCCGATGCGGTCGATGCCCAGCAGGCGGCCCACCTCAAAGAAGTAGTAGTTGCAGGAGTTCATGATGGCCTGGGACACATTCTGCGGGCCGTGGGAGGTGCCGTACTGGCGCTTGATCCAGCACTTGGGGGTGTAGCTGGGGGCGTAGTACATATAGGTGCCGGTGTCGTTGATGATGGTGGAGGGTTCCACGATGCCCTCCTCCAGACCGGCGATGCCCGTGACCATCTTGAAGGTGGAGCCGGGGGGATACAGACCGTTGAGGGCCCGGTTGAGCATGGGGCTCAGGGGGTCGGTGGAGATGGTGTCGTAATCCTCCTGAAAATCCGTGAGGGAGTAGGTGGGGTAGGAGGCGCAGGAGAGGACTTCCGCCGTGTTTACATCCAGCACCACGCAGGCGCCGCCCTCGGCCTCCCCGCCGGGAAGATTGGGGATGACGGCGGCCATGGTGTCCTCCACCTTTTTCTGCAGGTCGATGTCCAGGGTCAGTACCACATTGTCACCGGGCTCGGGCATGGTGACCCAGTTGGTGGAAACGATTTTGCCCTCGGTGTTGCGCTCGATGGTGCGCACGCCGGGACTGCCGCGCAGATAGGACTCGAAGGCCTTTTCCACGCCGTCTTTGCCCACCTGATCGTCCATTTCGTAGTCGGGCTTCTCGTCCCCGTCCTCGTCGAGGGTCTTGTAATGCTCCCACTCCTCGGCGTTCATCAGACCCACACGGCCCAGCAGATGGGCGGCGTAGTCGGTGTGATAGGAGCGGCGGGTGGTGGCCTCGATCTCCACACCGGGCAGATCGCCCTCCTTGACGGCGGTGATAAAGTCGATGTCCACATCCTCGGCAAAGACATAGGGAGTCCAGAAAATCTCCTTGGAGCGCAGATGCAGTTCGTACAGCACACCGGCCAGTGCCCGCATATCCTCGTCGCTCATGTTGCTCTCGTCCATGCCGAAGGAGGCGCACATCCGCTCCAGCAGGATGTCGGCTTCGGGCAGACCGAGGGGTTCTTTGGCGGGCTTGCTCCCGGTGGGAGCGGAGGAGGCTCCGCCGGTAAAGAAGTCCCGGAGCTTTTCCAGAAAACCGGGCTCCTCCGTGACGGTGCCGGAGGGGGCTTCGGTCTTGGGGATGGCGGTGGGATCGTCGATCCACTTCATTTTTACCGCCAGCTTGCCCAGTCGGGTGAGGACGCGGCTGGTGGTGCCGTCCTCATTTACATAGTCGGCGTAATAGGGGTCCTCCCGGGTAAAGGTGAAGGGGGGCTGGGGGGAGATGGACAGGGAGTCGCCCCATTCCTCCCCCTGCTCCCGGGCGATATGGATGAGGGAGAGGAGGATGTCGTTGCGCTTATCCCCCATGAGGGAGGTGTCCAGCGTGACCTGATAGACCGTTTCGTTGGAAACGAGGACACGGCCGTTGCGGTCGAGGATGTCCCCCCGGTCAGCCTCCACCGTCTGAGTTTCAGCGATTTTCAGCTGGGACTGGGCATAAAACTCGTCGCCGCGGACGATCTGCAGATTATACATGGTGGCGCCCATACAGCCCATGAGCAGGGCCAGCAGAGCGATGACCGCCAGAGCCCGGCGGGTGAACTGGTTGTTGTGATCCAAGAGGACACCTCCTTTCCAGAGGAAATGGAATCAGAAAGAACTTGGCTCTCCCTATGGGAGAGCTGGCAGCGAAGCTGACTGAGGGGGCAAACATAGCGGAATGTAACCCCCTCCGTCACGGCTGACGCCGTGCCACCTCCCCCGCAAGGGGGGAGGCAAGTTGGTGGTTTTTTGGACTTTATACAGGCTTCCCCCCCGCCTTGCGGTACAAATGATAAAACAGGAAATAGATGGCGGGGGTGGAGATCAGGGTGACGAACCACTCGCCCAGAGCCACCAGAAGCAGGGGGCCCGCCCCGGCCAGATCGTTGATGAGCCCGCCCAGCACATGGAGCACTTCCAGCAGGGCAACGGCACCCGCCGTACAGAGCATACAGCCCGACAGGGAGCGGCGCAGGGCGTACTGGCTCACCACGCCGCAGACCATGCCAACCAGCGTCAGCAGGGGAATGCGGCCGGGTACGCCCCCGGCATAGGTCAGGGCCCAGAGGGCTCCCGCCGCCAGACCGAACTGGGCGCCGGGGAAAGCCCCCTCCAGAACGGAGAGGGCGATGACGCACACGGGGAGCAGCAGGGGGGACAGGGGCAGTCCCATCCGGGGCAGCAGCACCGTGTCAAGGAGCCAGACGGGCAAAAGCCCCCCAAGACCATATAACAGCCATTTTTTCAGCGTATCATTCATGCTTTGCGACCTCACTCCACCACATCGAAATCGGTGATGACGAACACATGGGTCAGATCGGCCAGCGAGGCGGCGGGGGTGACCACGGCGTAGCGGTTGATGCCGGAGGGGTCAGTGAACACGCCGTCCACGGTACCCACCACCAGACCGGAGGGGTAGACGCCGCCCTTGCCGGAGGTGAGGACCTCGTCGCCGCTGACCAGCTGGGCGCTGTCGGACAGGTAGCCCAGCTTCAGCTTGCCCTGTCCCATGAGGGTGAAATCGCCCTCCAGCACACCGGCGGAGTAGGTGCGGTTGACGATGCCGCCCAGTTCGGTGGTGGTGTTGATGACGGTGGAAACGACGGACCAGTTGAGCCCCACCGTGTCGATGACGCCCACCAGCGCGCCTGTTTCGGTGATGACGCAGTCACCCACCTCAAGTCCGGCATCGGTGCCCCGGCTGAGGGTGAGGGTGTTGGCCCAGTTGTCGGTGGAGCGCTCGGAAACGCGGGCGGACTGGAAGGAGAAATCGGCGCGCTTCTGCTTGAGCTCCAGCAGCTCCCGGAGCTTTTCGTTCTCCCGGGCGGCCTGCTCGTTCTGACGGACCTCGTCCTCCAGTTTGGCCACCTGCGCGCGCAGGGCATCCAGCTCCTCGTGGAGCTCGTCATAGTGCAGGACATACTCCTGCACCCCGCCGAACCAGTCCAGTAGGCTGGTGACGCCGCTGCGGAAGGGGGTGACCACTGCGCCAACGGCGTTGCTCAGCGGGTCGGTGCCCCCAAAGACAGCCGAACCCAAAGACAGTGCCACGCTCAGCAGCACGGCGGCCACCAGCAGCAATATTCCGTTTTGACGCAGGAAATCTTTCACTGTTTATGCTCCTTTTGAGCGGCAAGAGTCATGGTGTCCACCCCGAACTGAGCCAGCATACGGCCCAGCAGGCATACGGGCAGCCCCACCACATTGAAATAATCTCCGGAAATGCCCTCCACCAGCATGGAGCCATAGCCCTGAATGCCGTAGGAACCGGCCTTGTCCATGGGCTCCCCGGTGGACACATAGGCCTCGATCTCGGCGGGCGTCAGGGGGCGGAAGTGGACCCGGGTGGCCTCGTGGGCGGTGAGGGACTGCTCTCCCCGGCGAAGGGTGACACCGGTATAGACGGTGTGGTGACGGCCGGACAGGCGGGAGAGCATGGCATAGGCCTCCTGCTCGCTGCGGGGCTTGCCCAGCACGGTTCCGTCGATGGCCACCACCGTGTCGGCGGCGATGACCAGATCATCGGCAGAGGACACAGCGGCCACTTCGGCGCATTTCTGGCGGGAGAGTCCCTCTACCAGCTTGTCGGGGGAGAGGCCGGGGTCGACCTTTTCCTCCCCCTGAGCGGGGCGGATGATGAAATCGGTGAAGCCCATCTGCCCCAGCAGCTCGCGGCGGCGGGGGGACTGGGAGGCGAGAATGACGGTCATGGTTATGCCTCCGC
>JAZQVX010000031.1:0-3109 GCA_045632045.1 Lawsonibacter sp. | reverse complement strand
TGCTTTTGTGTCCCTATGGTGGAGATAAGCGGGATCGAACCGCTGACCTCTTGAATGCCATTCAAGCGCTCTCCCAGCTGAGCTATACCCCCATATTGAACGGGACACATATTCAATTTAAGTGGTGGAGATAAGCGGGATCGAACCGCTGACCTCTTGAATGCCATTCAAGCGCTCTCCCAGCTGAGCTATACCCCCATATTCACATCGCTTCGAGGCACACCTCTCAGCGACAGGTGTTATCTTAACAGAAAGCATTCCATTTGTCAACAACTTTTTTCAAAAATTTTCTCTTTTTATTTCAAGGAGAAAATCATCAAAAAACCACCCTTTTTTATCGGAAAAGGGTGGTTTTAATCAAACATTACTGACCGATCGTTTCGATGGCAGCTTTTGCGGCCATCTGCTCGGCCTCTTTTTTACTGCGGCCGCTGCCCTGACCGACGCTCTTCCCGTTGAGGGTGACCTCCACGAAGAAGCGCTTGTTGTGGTCGGGGCCCTCTTCGCCCACAAGGCGATAGGCCAGCACCTGACCGCTCTCCCGCTGCACCAGCTCCTGCAGGGCTGTCTTATAGTCCCGGGGTTTGGTCAGTCCGGCGACCTCCCGGCTGAGGATGTACTTCTGGATGATCTTGCGGGCGGAACCGATGCCGCCGTCCAGATAGACGGCTGCCAGCACGGCCTCCACGGCATCCGCGCGGATGGAGGGGCGATTGCGGCCGCCGCCGGCCTCCTCACCCTTGCCCAGACGCAGATAGGCGCCCAGACCCAGCTCCTCGGCCACCACCACCAGACTGTCCTCACAGACCAGAGCGGCGCGGGTGCGGGTCAGCACACCCTCGGGCAGATCGGGATGGTTGCGGTAGAGGTGATCGGCCACCACCATGCCCAGAATGGAATCGCCCAGAAATTCCAGCCGTTCGTTGCTCTGCAGCTTGCCGCGGCTCTCATTGGCGCAGGAGCTGTGGGTCAGTGCGTTTTCCAGCAGGGCACGGTTTTGGAATGTGTACCCCAGCTTTTCCTCCAAAGTTTTCATGCGATCCCTCTTCCTCATAAACAAAACTCCGCCTGATAAGCGGAGTTTTGTCGCATTTCTTTCTATCGGTTTAGTCCAGACGGCTCTGCAGGAAGTGGACAACATCGCCCACGGTGGCGATGGAGGAGACATCCTCGTCACCCATTTCCTCGATACCAAACTCCTCTTCCAGAGCCACGGACAGATCCATCAGATCCACAGAATCAGCATTCAGATCATCCACAAAAGAAGTGTCCATGGTAATGCTGTCCTCATCCACATTGAACTGCTCGGCAATGAGGGCAACCAGTTTCTCAAAAATCATTGTGTTCCGCTCCTTCTGTTTTGCCGTTTCCAACGGCACATTCTGTACATTTAATATAGGCACAAACCCGGTCCGTGTCAATAGGCATTTTTGATTTTGTACGCAGGCTTAATCATCGTTGGCGGAGAGCTTATCCAGCTTCATCACATCCACATTGGCGGTAATATCCTCAATGATACCGCCGGCGGCGAAATCCCGGGCCTGACGGATGGCGTTTTTGAAGGCATAGCCGTTGGAGGAGCCGTGGGCCTTGACCACGGGCTTGGCAATGCCCAGCAGGGGGGTGCCGCCCACCTCGTCAGGGTTCATCATTCTCTTGAACTCCTTCAGACCGCCGGACACCATCAGCGCGGCCAGCTTGGTGATGATGTTCTTCTTGAACATCTTCTTCATCTCCCGGCTCATGACCTTGCCGGTGCCCTCCATGGTTTTAAGCATGATGTTGCCGGAGTAACCGTCACAGACGATGACATCCACAGCGCCCTCCATGGCCTCCCGGGCCTCGATGTTGCCCACGAAGTTGATGCGGCCGGCCTCGGCGGCCTCCTGCAGCATGGGGTACACGGTGGTCTGGAGGCTGGTGCCCTTGGTGGGCTCCACGCCGATGTTCAGCAGGGCCACCTTGGGATTGGCGCGGCCCAGAGCCTTCTCGGCATAATAGCTACCCATATAGGCAAACTGGAGCAGATACTCAGGGGGACACTCGGCATTGGCGCCGCAGTCCACCAGAATGGAGCCGCCGTTGCCGGTGGGGATGACAGGGGCCAGAGCGGCGCGGCGGATGCCCTTGATGCGCTTGGTCACCAGAGTGGCGCCGGACAGCAGGGCGCCGGTGGAACCGGCACAGACGAAGGCATCGCCCTCCCCATCCTTCACCATGGTCAGACCCACGGTCATGGAGGAGTCCTTCTTCTGGCGCCATGCCTTGGCGGGATCGTCGCACATCTCGACGACCTCGCTTGCGTGGCGGATGGTCACGCCCTCGGGCAGGGTCAGGGAGTTCTCCTTCAGAACCTTCTCGATCTCCTCCTGACGGCCCACCAGCACGATCTCCACGCCGTATTCCCTGGCAGCCTGAATGGCACCCTGTACAGGGGCCAGAGGGGCGTTGTCACCGCCCATTGCGTCTACAATGATCTTCATGCGTCCCGCTCCTTATTCCTTGTTCAGACCGTCCAGCAGCTCCAGAGCCCGCTTGGACAGCTCGGCGTTCTTGTTGCGCTTGCCCTTGACGCGGTAGCCCAGGGCGGGGATCAGACCGAAGTTGACATTCATGGGCTGGAAGTTGACCACGCTCTCGTCACAGACATACAGAGCCATGGCGCCCATAGCAGTTTCGCGGGGGAAGTTGACAGGCTCCTTGCCCAGCAGGCGGTTGGCCAGCTCGATGGCACACAGGCAACCGGAGGCGGTGGACTCCACATAGCCCTCCACGCCGGTGATCTGACCGGCGAACATGAGCCGCTCATTGCCGCGGACACGGTAATAGCGATCCAGCAGGCGGGGAGAGTCCAGGAAGGTGTTGCGGTGCATGACACCGTAACGGATGTACTCGGCGTTCTTCAGCGCGGGGATCATGGAGAAGACACGCTTCTGCTCGGTCCAGCGCAGGTGAGTCTGGAAGCCCTCGATGTTGTAAATGCTGCCCTGAGCGTTGTCCTTACGCAGCTGGACGACGGCGTAGGGCTCCTTGCCGGTCTTGGGGTCAGGCAGACCCACAGGCTTCAGGGGGCCGTAGCACAGAGTTTCAAAGCCGCGGCGGGCCATGA
>JAZQVX010000030.1:0-4428 GCA_045632045.1 Lawsonibacter sp. | reverse complement strand
CATCAGGGCGAACAGTCTTTTCATACGAGCGCACTCTCCTCTTCGATCTCTGTCGGAGTCATTCCCAGCTCTTCCGGCTCCACGGTGTGGGTCTGCAGATAGGTCAGCCAGCGCTGGCAATATTCCTTTTTCAGATGGACGCCGTCCCGGCTGGCCCCGGGGGGCAGCTCGCCGTTCTCGTCCACGAACTCGGTATACAGATCCAGATAGACCACCTGCTTCTCCTGCGCCGCTTTGCGCATGAGGTCATTATAGACCCGCAGATGTTCATTGGTCAGATGGGTGTTTCCGCCGCTGGCGGCGATCTCCCCCTCGTTGATGGGGATCAGGCCCTGAATGTAGATGACGGCATCGGGCTGGATGGCCCGGATGCTGTCGATGGCGGCCAGATAGGAGTGATAGAACCCCTCATCGTCATAGATTCCCAGCTCGTTGACCCCCAGACACAGATAGACCTTGCCGTAGCTGTCCATCTCAAGGGCCTCCAGCAAGGTGTATTTCTCTCCGCCGATCTTCAAAGCCTTCTTCTCGGCCAGCTTGAAAATGGACAGACCGTTGGAGGTCAGATTCTTGCCGGTGCCGATGCCGCTGTAGATCATAAATCCGTCGGTGCGGGAGTCCCCCACGAAGGCGGCGTCGGCAAAATATGTATTGTCCACCGCCTCCCGCTCCGGGGCAGGCTGAGTGAAATCATAGACAGGCTCGGGGGGCAGTTCCACCTCGGGCGCAGAGGCGGGATCCGGCTCGGTCACAGCCTCGGCCTCGGGAACCTCCACCGGCTGCTCCTGCTGTGCAGGTGCGGCTTCCTGCTCCGGCTGAACCGGGACAGCGGGCGTTTGCGCACAGCCCACCAGCATCAGCGCCGCCGCCAGGGGCAGAAAGTATCGTTTCAAAACCTTCAACGGGGTTTCCTCTCTCTGTCTGGTTATTTTTTGCGGGGGAATCGGGGCAGCAGGGCCCGTATCACCGAGGAGGCCAGCATAGCGCCCACGGACAGGGCCGCGGCAAAACCAATGGTATGCAGCAGCGTTTCGGTAAACATGGCGGTATCCCCCTCCACGCAGTAGGCCATGGCGCGGTAAATACCGGCACCGGGAACCAGAGGCAGCAGGGCAACCTGCAAGTAGCCCGTCACAGGGCAGCGGCGCACCCGGGCCATCAGCTCGGAATAGATGGCAATGGACACGGCGGCCAGAAAAGCGGCGAAAATATCGCTGCCCTGCCACGCAAAGACCAGCAGATAGACCAGCCAGGCCAGACCTCCGCCCAGACCGGTGATCAGCACACCGACCCCCTGAATATTAAAAATCAATCCGAAGCCCACACAGGCCAGAAAGGCCCACAGACAGGGCAAAAACAGTGCGGTGATCCAGTTTTCCATCTCTCCGCCCCCTTACCACAGTCGGCCCGCCATCAGAGGCAGGGCAGTGCCAAGGGCGATGGCCGTGGCGATCAGGATCACTTCGGCCGTGCGGTTGACACCGGAGATGATGTCGCCGGCCATGATCTCACGCATGGCGTTGGTCAGTGCCATACCCGGCACCAGCAGCATCAGCACGCCGATGGTGATCAGGTCGTCATGCTGACCCAGACCCAACCGCACCAGAATCACCGACAGCACAGAGGACAGCGCCGCCCCCAGTGCGGTACGGAAAAAGCTGTTGGAGCCTACCAGTCGGTGTCCGTACAGCATATACACTCCCAGCATAACGCCCACCAGTCCGGCGCAGAAGAAGTCCTGCAGGGTACCGCCGAAGAAGGCGCAGAAAAACGCGCCCGTCATGCCATAGCCCAGCAGCGTGACCCTGGAAGAAAACTGTTTCCAGCCTCCCTCCATCCGGGGCAGCCCTGCCAGCGCATCCTCCACAGGAACAGGGGCCGCGCACCACGCACGACACAGCTCAT
Source organism: Lawsonibacter sp. (assembly GCA_045632045.1). Taxonomy (GTDB): domain Bacteria; phylum Bacillota; class Clostridia; order Oscillospirales; family Oscillospiraceae; genus Lawsonibacter. Next base: position 2,523 of record JAZQVX010000030.1, on the reverse strand, counting down.
TGCACCGCTCCAGCAGTTCAATATCCGTTCCGTGGGCCGGGATGCGGCACATCCGGGTCAGCGGCTTTCCCTCCGGGGTATCAAATCCAACGATCAGACAGTTGGGAATGGCAAACACCTGGGGCTCCACCCCATAGGCGGCCAGCAGTCGGGTCACGGACTCCTCCACACGATAGATCTCCGCTCCGCTGTGCATCAGAAGCCGTCCCAGCTCTGAACCCAGATTCAGCAGCTTGTTATAATCCATTACTCACACCCCATTACGGAGTTTTTCTCTCTCAGCCCATCTTCACCTTGCGCAGCAGACCCACGCCGATGGGGGTGGGGCCGGTATGCACACCGATGGCGATGCCGATCTGATAGGGGCGGCTGCGGGGGATGTCGTACCCCCGGCGTGCCAGTTCCGCCCAGATCTCATCGGTAAATTTCTCATATTCGTCCCGGTCAAGACCGAAGCCCGTGACCACATGGTAATCGTTCAGATCCAGACCGTTTCGGTCCACATAGCGGAAAAACAGTTCCCGCACCCGCACCAGCGACTTCTTTCGCCCCTGGGCGATGCCGTCGGTGACAAGACCGCAGTTTTCATAACCGATCAGGGGCTTGACCTTCAGCAGCGAACCGGTGGTCGCCGCGGCGGCACCGATGCGGCCGCCGTTGCGCAGATAATCCAGATCGTTGGCGGTGAAGAAGATGCGCCCGCTGTCGCGGATGGCACCCAGCGCCTCCACAGCCTCCTCCAGCGTATAGCCCGCGTCCCGCAGCTGAGCGGCCTGCTCCACCAGCGCGCCCTGCAGAACGGTCACACAGCGGGAGTCCATAACATGGATCTTCGCCCCGGGATAGTCCTCCAGAATTTCCTCTCTGGTGTTTCGCGCCGCCTGACAGGAGCCGCTGAAGGCAGAGTTCAGGCAGATACACAGCACACTCTCTCCCCGCTGAACGGCGGGCAGAATGGCCTGCATATAGTCATCCATGGTGGGCATGGAGGTCTTGGGGTAAACCCCGGGATTGTCCGCCATGCGTGCGTAAAAATCTCGGGTGGCAATATCCTGCTCTTCCCGATAATAGACATCGTCACCTAACTGGGCATAGAAGGACACCATGGTGATGCCCAGCTCAGCCGCTCTCTCCCGTCCCAGGTCACAGGAACTGTCACTGACAATGTGGAATTTCATGCAAATCTCCTTTTCCGGTCTGCTTTAGAAACAATGCAGAAAAATCCGCTCACAATGGGTATTATAACTATATTATCCCTTATACTCCGGGATTGCAACTCCCTTTTTTCCGCTTTTCCACCAACTGGCTCAGCCATGCGCATAGGGGCACCAGATAGAGGAATACTCCAAAGGGGATGGAGGTGAAATCGCCCCCCATATTGGCCAGAGGGACACTGCAGGCGATGGCCCAGGGGATCATGCCCACCAGATTCAAAACGGTATTGCCCACATCCCGAGCCATGTCCTGGGCATCCAGACCATGGGTCTGGTAATAGCGCTCCATGATCTGGCGGTTCATGACAATGGCCACGGTCTGGTTGCAGAACAGGCCGCCGGTACACAGGCCCACCACGCACTGGGCGGGCACTCTGCCGATCTTCTCAGCCAGCGCGCCGGCCTTTTCCTTCAAAGGATCAAGGACACCGGTGCCGTTGAAAATGCCCGCATAGGCACAGGACAGGAACACAATGCACACGCTGTTTGCCATGGAGATCAGGCCGCCGCCGGACATGATGGAGGACAGCAGTGGGTGCTGCTCCTGATAGCCCAGCACGCACACCCGCAGCACCTCGCCCGCGCTCATACCCTGAGCCGCCAGCGCACTCACGGCCGCCAGCACACAGCTGATGGCGATGGCATGGATGGCCTTCATCTTGAACCAGGGCAGCACCAGCAGGGCGATGGCGGGCAGCACCGTCAGCCAGTTGAGGGAAAAGCCCTCCTCCAGCGCCTGCAGGATCTCGGGATCCACCCGCTGGATGGGATAAATTCGGGACATAATGGTATAAATGCCCAGTGTCAGCGCCAGAGGCAGCACAGTGTCCTTCCACATTCTGCGCTGGAAGGCCCGCTGCTCGGCCCCGGACACCGCCGCCACAAGGGCAGCTGCGGAGGAGGCGGGGGACAGTCGCTCACCAAAATAGGCGCCGGACAGGGCCGCACCGGCCGCCACCACGGGGTCTGCTCCGCCGGAACGGGCGATGGTCATGAGGATGACACCCGCTGTACCCGACACGCCGAAGGAACTGCCAAAGGCCAGACACAGCACCGCAGGCAGCAAAAACGCGATGAGGACAAAGCTGTTGGGGGTGATAAGCCGCAGACCCATGGCAACGAAATAGGCGATGGTTCCGCCCGCGCGCCACAGGCCGGTCAGCACGCCGATGAGCACCAGAATGCGCAGCACCACGAAGGCGGTCTTGCCTCCCCCCATGGCCATCCGGATCAGCTCGCCCGCGCCGAAGCCCCGGCGCAGCCCCACCAGAAAGAAACACACAAAGCCCAGCAGCAGCGCCCATGCCAG
>JAZQVX010000029.1:0-20340 GCA_045632045.1 Lawsonibacter sp. | reverse complement strand
CTCAGATCCAGCTCGGAGGTGATGGTGCCCGCCCAGCCGAAGAGGGGGCCGGAGATCTGGGGGAGCAGACCTCTGCCGGGGACGCCGTTCTGACCGGAGAAGAGGGGGAAGTTGACTCCGTTGGGCAGCAGGGCGACATTGGGGCTGCAGGGAGCCAGACGCTCGGACAGCAGGGGGGAGGCGGTGAACACGATGTCGGCGGCGTGTGCCAGACTGCCCTCCCAGTGGGGCGGGACATCGTCCCACTCACGGTCGCAGTCGTAGACCAGACCGTCATAGGACAGGTCGTCCAGCATGTGGACATGCTCCGGGGCGGTCACCCACAGCAGGGGGGAGTGGAAGCGGTGGCGGATGGCCTTTTCCCGGACGAAGGTACTCTGGCGGCGGTGTTCGGCCCGGAAGAGATGGGGCAGCTGCTCACCCACGCCGAAAAACAGCGGGGGGAGGGTGTAGACCGTCACATTGGGGCGCACCTTGCGGCCGTTTTCCTTCCATGCCTTGTCGGTGCGGCCGGAGGGGGGACAGAAATATAAAATTTGAGCGTCCCGCAGGCGGGAGATCAGCTGCTGGGTGCGGCCGGGAGAGGAACTCCAGGGCTCGTTGGAAAGGCAAAGAATCTGCTTCACACTGTGTTCTCCTATGGGGAATATGGGCTGCAAGTTCCGGGGAACAGGCGCAATGTTGATGAGCGTATGTCCATTATAAGCGAGGGTCTGCCGGGGGTCAAGAATGCGGGTGGGGATAATTTTAATAGGTGTGGTCGCAGACCTCACGGATCTTGGCCTGAATACCCTTGAGATCCACGAAGGTTTCAGGGCGGCGGCTGGGGTCCCGGAGAATGGCGGCAGGATGGAAGAGGGCAGTCATCCAAATGCCGGACTTGTTGACCCACTGGCCGTGTTCGCGGGTGATTTTGAAGTCCTCCCGGATGAGGCGGCAGGCGGCGATGCGCCCCAGACAGACGATGATCTTGGGGCGGATGAGGGCCACCTGATTGCGCAGATAGTCGATGCAGGCGTCCTGCTCGGTGTTCAGAGGATCTCGGTTCTGGGGCGGGCGGCACTTGACAATGTTGGCGATGTAGACATTGGACTGGCGGCTCAGGTCGATGACGGCGAGCATATCGTCCAGCAGTTCGCCGGCCCGGCCCACGAAGGGCAGACCCTGCAGATCCTCGTTTTCGCCGGGACCTTCGCCGATGAACATGATCTCGGCCTTGGGATTGCCCGCGCCAAAGACCACATTGGTGCGGGTGTCGGCCAGCGCGCAGCGCTGGCAGGAGCGGCAGGTGCTTTCCAGCGCCTCCCAGTTGAGCATTGCCATATCAGACCCTCCCGGAAACGGAAATTTTCTTGTTTTCAGTATACCACGCCGGGAGCGGGATGAGAAGCGGGAGCGACGAAAAACGCGGAAAAAACGATTTGACAGATAAAATGGGGGAATAAGTCCGATTAAAAGGAGCTTTGAGGAAAAACAGAACCGAAACGGACGAAAACGGGGGGGATATTCGGGTGCGAAAAAACGCTGATTTCACGGAAAATCAGCGCTTTTTTTCTTGAAAAAAACGAAAATACCCCTTGCATTTTATGTCAACAACTTTTATACTAAAAACAAAGTGGGGAAAAGTGGAAAGAAATACCCCTAAAATGGAGCAAAGTGGAGGAGGCGAACAGAATGACCGGTACATACGAGCACGCTCTGGATACCAAGAGTCGTCTGTCTATGCCTGCCCGTCTTCGGGAAGAAATCGGAGATTGCTTCCACCTTGCCATGGGCGCTGACGAGTGTCTGACCATCTATCCCCAGGCCGCGTGGGAGGATCTCTGCCGCCGCGCCGACGAGCTGGAGGATGAGGAGGACCGGGAGGCAATGGAGGTCTTCTTTGCCCAGTCCTACCGCTGCGTGGTGGATTCCCAGAACCGCATCGTGATCCCGCCCCTGCTGCGCGAGTATGCTCAGCTGGAGAAGGATGTGGTCATCGTGGGTGCCAACAGCGTGGCCCGCATCTGGAACGCCGAGCGCTGGGCCGAGAAGGTGGCCACTTACATGACCCCCAACAAGATGAAATCTCTGGCGCGCAAGGTGCGCCTGTAAGAGTAGGGAGGACATTATGGAATATACTCACCGCTCTGTATTGCTGGACGAGTGCATCGAGGGTCTGAACATCAAGCCCGACGGCATTTATCTGGACGGCACTCTGGGCCGCGCCGGACACAGCCGGGAGATCGTCAAGCGACTGACCACCGGACGACTGATCTGTGTGGACCGCGATGATGCCGCGCTGGAGGCCGCAAAGACCCGACTGGCTGACTGGATGGACAGAGTGACCCTCGTCCACAGCAACTTTGATAAAGTTTCCGACATTCTCGACGAGCTGGGTCTGAAGGGCATCGACGGTATGCTTTTCGATCTGGGCGTTTCTTCCCCTCAGCTGGATGACGGCTCCCGGGGATTTTCCTACATGGCGGATGCCCCTCTGGATATGCGCATGGATCGCAGCGAGGGACTGACTGCCGCCGATGTGGTCAACGGCTATGACCAGAACGAGCTGCGCCGCATCCTTCTGCAGTACGGCGAGGAGCGCTACGCACCTCTGATCGCCGCCGCCATTGTCCGCCGCAGAAGCGAAAAGCCCATTGAAACGACGCTGGAGCTGGTGGACATCATCAAAAGCGCGATGCCCGGTAAGGCTCTGCGCGAAAAGCAGCACCCCGCCAAGCGCAGCTTCCAGGCCATCCGCATCGCCGTCAACGACGAGCTGGCCAGTGTGGAGCGCATGATCCGCGGCGCCGTGCCCAAGCTGAACAAGGGCGGCCGACTGGCCGTTATCACCTTCCACTCGCTGGAAGACAGAATCGTCAAAACCGGCATGGCCGAGTTTGCGAAGGGCTGTACCTGTCCCCCCGACTTCCCTGTGTGTGTGTGCGGGAAGACGCCGGACATCAAACTGGTCAGCCGCAAGCCCATCCTCCCCACCGATCAGGAGGTGGAGGAGAACCCCCGCGCCCGCAGCGCCAAGCTCCGGGTGGCGGAAAAGCTGAAAGACCCGGTCTGAATGACCGCAATTTACGAAGGAGCTGAGGAGTAATGGCATCTCGCCGCCACTTTACAACCCGATATGATTCCTATGGCAGCGTGGCCTATGCCCCTGTGTATGAGGGAAATGCCGTTCGCGCTCCCAAGCGGGAAGAGGAAGTCCGGCACGCTCCCCAGCCCCGCCGCCGGGAACAGCCCCGTCGTCAGGAGGTCAAGCGCACTCAGGTTGAGGTGCGTCAGGCCGGAGCCGTGGCACCCTTTGCCGTGGTGGGCTTCATCGCCGTGGCCATCTTCGCCGCGCTGGTGCTGTTCAGTCACGCCCAGAGTACCGTTCTCAACGCGGAGATCGTGGAACTGCGGGGTCAGCTGACCACGCTGGAGGCTGAGAATGCCAAGCTGTCTGCTCAGTATGAGCAGGTTTTCGATATGGCCGCCATTCAGAGCGCCGTGGGCGAGGGAATGACCCGCCCCAGCGGCAGCCAGGTGGTCTATCTCGATCTGTCCGAGCCCGATACCGTGGTGGTCTTTGATAAGCTCAAGGACAGTGCTGTGGTGGATACCATGAAGAATGTGGGTCAGGCCCTGGGCGACATGATCGAATACTTCCGCTAAGCACGACATAGATATAAGCGACGAAAGAAACACAAGGGCGCAAGAAAGTTAATTTCTTGCGCCCTTATCCGACGAAAGGAGAGATCGCCGTGCAGGATACACGCAATACCCGCCGCTCAGAGCGGAAGAACGACCGCAGCAGTGCCTCCAAGCGGACGATCTTCCGCCGAACCGTCTTTTTGATGGCCTTTATCACCCCGCTGATGTTCGGCGCCCTGCTGTGGAAGCTGTGGGATGTGTCCATCGCCCACCACGATGAGTATCAGCAGAGAGCCACCAGCCAGCAGACCATGGAACTGTCCGTTTCCGCCGACCGCGGCGTCATTTATGACAGAAACGGCAATGTGCTGTCCATGTCAGCCACGGTATATGATCTGATCGTGTCCCCCCGGGATCTGCTGGACAGCATTCCTGAGAAGGAATACATCGACCCGGAGACCGAGGAGATCGACGAGGCCAAAAAGGAGGCCGCCATCGCAGCCAAACAGGCAAAGATCGCGGCGGATCTGAAGGCGATGCTCCCGGATCTGGATCCCGCTTTCATCGACAAGCAGGTTTATGCCACCAAGTACGCCTACCGCGAGATCAAGACCGGTATCGAGGAAGACGATGTGCAGGCCATCCGGGCCTATATCGTGGAGAACAAGACCTCCCGGTATCTCTACCTCAACGCCAGCACCAAGCGGTATTACCCCTATTCCGCGCTGGCCTCTCAGGTGCTGGGCTTTGTGAACGCCAACGGCGGCGCATACGGCATTGAGGCCACTTACGACAGCATTCTGCAGGGCACTCCCGGCCGTGTGGTGACAGCCAAGACCGGCGCGGGCACCCAGATGCACAACAGCTATTCCGAGTACATTGACCCGCTGGACGGCTGCAATGTGACCCTGACACTGGATGCCACCATCCAGTCCTATCTGGAAAAGACGCTGGCGGAGGGCATCGAGGAGTTCGATGTCCAGAACGGCGCCTTCGGCATCGCCATGAACCCCAAGACCGGCGCCATCTATGCCATTGCCAGCGCCCCGGATTTTGACCCCAACAATTATTCCGAGATCATGGATCAAAAGCTGCTGGCACAGGTGGATGCAAATGCCGCCGTCTATGAGCAGCAGTACACCGCCGCCAACACCGAGGGGCTGACCCATGAGGAGATCGTCAGCAAGGCCCTGAGTCAGGCCAGAGCCGAGGCCCGCAACAGCATGTGGCGAAGCAAGGCCATCAACGATGCCTATGAGCCCGGTTCCACCTTCAAAGCGGTGATGCTGGCCGCGGCGCTGGAGGAGGGCGTGGTGCATACCGGCGACACCTTCTATTGCTCCGGCTCCTACACCGTGCCCGGTTGGAACAAGCCCATCAGCTGCTCCAAGAAGGAGGGTCACGGTCTGCAGACTCTGGCAGAGGCGGTGCAGAACTCCTGCAACCCCGCCTTTATGCAGATCGGTCAGCGCTTGGGTCTGGAGAAATTCTATGACTATTTCGAGGCCTTCGGTCTGACCGACGCCACCGGTATCGACCTGCCCGGTGAGAGTACCCCCAAGGCCGGCATCAGCTATTGGAGAAGGCAGGATATGACCGGCGTCGATCTGGCGGTCGCGTCCTTTGGTCAGCGCTTTGAGGTCACCCCCATCCAGATGGCCATGGCCTTTGCCGCCACCATCAACGGCGGCAATCTGGTGCAGCCCTATGTGGTGCAGTCTGTTTCCGCACAGGATGGCACCATTTTGTCCAATACCGAGCCCACCATTGTTCGGCAGGTGGTCAGCGAGCAGACCAGCGCGCTGTGCGCCGAAATTCTGGAAAGCGTGGTGGGCGCCCCCAAGGGCACCGGCAAGAACGCCTATATTCCCGGCTACCGCATCGGCGGCAAGACCGGTACTTCCGAGATCAAGACCATGAAGGGCGAGGTTATCGTCTCCTTTATGGGCTTTGCCCCCGCGGATGACCCCGAGGTGCTCATCCTCATTGCTTACGACAGACCCGCCCGCTCCAATCCCGGCAGTGACTGGTCCACCACCGGTATCTACATCTCCGGCGGCAACATGCCCGCCAAGAAGATGGGTCCCCTGATGGCGGAGGTTCTGGATTATCTGGGCGTGGAGAAAAAGTACTCCGCTGAGGAGTCCGCCGCCGTGGATGTCAAGACCCCCAATGTGCGCGGCATCGCGGTCAAGGATGCGGCAAGCGTGCTGAGCAAGCAGAATCTGAAGTACCGCACTGTGGGTGAGGGCGCCACCGTTGTGACCCAGATCCCCGCGCCCCAGTCCAGCGTCCCCGGAGGCTCCACTGTGATCCTCTATCTGGGCGACGCCAAGCCTGAGGAGAACGGCACCGTGCCCAATGTGGTGGGCATGAGCTATGAGGCGGCCCAGAAGGCGCTGGAGAGCGCCGGGTTCTTCATGCGTGCCGGCGGCGTGAGCGTCTATTACAGCGCCAGCACAACGGCGGAGGGGCAGAGCATCGCCGCCGGCGAGACGGCGGCCATTGGCACCGTGGTGGATGTCCGATTCACCAATGTGGTGGAGGATGGCTGGGTCAGCGCAGGCTGATCGGAAAACGGCGGGGAAGTGGGGCTGTCATGCCTCGGTTTCCTCGCGGGCGGGACGATTTACCTCCGACGCAGAACACAAACGGAATTGCGCTGAAATTTCGTTTGTATTCTTTGCTTCGGTCCAATCGCCCCTGCTCGGAAATTCGGCACTTCTTAGCACTTCTTAGAGAGAATGAAACTCACCCGTAAGGGGTGATACCGTTTGAAACTGCGTGATTTGTTGGCAGGTATCCCCCACACGGGGGAGTGGTATGATGAGGAAATGGAAATAAATTCCATTTCTGATGACAGCAGGAAGATCAAACCCGGAGGCCTCTTCGCCGCCATAGCGGGGGTGAAAGAGAATGGGCACGATTATATCCCCTGTGCGATGGAACGGGGGGCGGCGGCTGTGCTGTGTGAGCGGCCGGCCGAACTGCCCGGAGTATACATCGTGGTGGAGGACGCCCGGCAGGCCTATGCCCGGCTGTGTGCCAACTGGTTTGGCAGACCGGGGGAGGAAATGACCCTTGTGGCCGTCACGGGCACCAACGGCAAGACCACCACCACCAGTCTGCTCCACGAGGTCATCTCAGGGGTGACCGGTAAAAAAGTAGGGCTCATCGGCACCAACCGGAATCTCATCGGGGAGATGGAGGTGCCCGCCGAGGCCACCACCCCGGACAGCTATTCCCTGCAGCAATTGCTGAGGAGGATGGCGGACGCCGGGTGCGGCTATGTGGTAATGGAGGTGTCCTCCCACGCGCTGAGTCAGCGCCGCACGGAGGGACTGGTCTTTGATGTGGGTGTGTTCACCAATCTGACACAGGACCATCTGGATTATCACCGCGACATGGAGAGCTATCGGAAGGCCAAGGGTCGGCTGTTTGACCAGTGCCGCAGAGCGGTGGTCAATCTGGATGACGAGGCCGGACGGCTGTATCTGGAGGAACTGCGCTGCCCGGCGTTTACCTATTCGGAAAACTGCCCCGGGGCGGATATTTGCGCCCGGGAGCTGCGGCTCTTTCCCGGTCATGTGGACTTCGTGGCACTGCGGCAGGGGGAGCTGGAGCGCATCCACCTGCCCATCCCCGGAGGATTTTCCGTCTATAACGCCCTTGCGGTGCTGGCGGCGGGGAGCTGTCTTGGCCTTGAGATGGGAGAGATGGCCCGGGTCATGCGGACGGTAAAAGGAGTCAAAGGCAGGGTGGAGATCGTGCCTGTGCCCAGAGCCTTCACGGTCATCATTGACTATGCCCACAGTCCCAACGCGCTGGAGAATATTCTGATGACGGCCCGGGATGTGACCGCGGGACGGCTGATCTGCCTGTTTGGCTGCGGCGGGGACCGGGATAAAATCAAACGGCCCATCATGGGTGCGGTGGCGCAGGAGCTGGCCGACCTTGTGGTGGTCACTTCCGACAATCCCCGCACCGAGAATCCCGGAGACATCATTGCCGATATTCTGGCGGGTATGAGTCCGGGGGACGATGTGGTGGTGATGGAAGATCGGCCCGAGGCCATCCGGTTTTGCCTTGGACTGGGGCAGCCGGGGGATGTTATCGTGCTGGCCGGGAAGGGGCACGAGGTCACGCAGGAGATCAACGGCGTGAAATATCCCATGGATGAACGAAAAATCGTGGCGGAATACTTCGAAAATCTGTCAAAAGCACGAGGGTTCGGGGGTAGAAATCTCCCGACTGTCAGCGTATAATAATACCGCTCTTCGACCCGGAGGGTCGGAGGGAGCTATACAAGAAAGAGAAAACCTGGAGGGGTTTGATATGACCTATATTCTCAGCTTTATCCTGTCCTTCGGCGTGGCTGCCATTGCGGGACTGATCCTGGTGCCTGTGCTGCGCAAGCTCAAGGCCGGACAGATGATCCGTGAGGACGGACCCACCTGGCACATGAGCAAGCAGGGCACCCCCAGCATGGGCGGTCTGATGTTCCTGCTGTCCATCGCCGTGGCCATCCTCATTGCCGGCGCGGAGAGTTTTGCCATGGGCGACAGCGCACATTTGGTGGTGTTCCTGTTCGCGCTGGTCTTTGGCATCATCGGCTTTATTGATGATTTCCAGAAGCTGCGCCACAAGGCCAACGAGGGTCTGACCGCGGCCCAGAAGTTCCTGCTGCAGCTGGCTGCCGCCGTGGTCTTTACCATCTGGCTGCGCAACATCGGCTATCTGACCCCCAATCTGTACATTCCCTTCCTGAACATGGAGATCGCCCTGCCCTGGGTGGTCTATATGGTCTTTGCCGCTTTTGTTATGGTGGGTACTGTGAATGCCGTCAACCTGACTGACGGTGTGGACGGTCTGGCCACCGGCGTGACCATCCCTGTGGCTCTGTTCTATCTGGCTGTTGCCGCATGGTACGGCAGAAACGATGTGGCTGTGCTGGCCGCCGCTCTGGCCGGTGGTCTGTTCGCCTTCCTGATCTATAACTTCCATCCCGCCAAGGTCTTTATGGGCGACACCGGCTCTCTGTTCCTGGGCGGCATGGTGTGCGGTCTGGCCTTTGCCCTGAATCTGCCTCTGGTCATCCCTGTGATCGGTCTGATCTATGTGGCTGAGGTGGTGTCCGACATCATTCAGGTGGTCTATTTCAAAAAGACCGGCGGCAAGCGCTTTTTCCGTATGGCCCCCCTGCATCATCATCTGGAACTGGGCGGCTGGAGCGAAGTGAAGCTGTTCTGTGTGTTCTCCGTGCTGACTGCTGTGCTGTGTGTGCTGGCCTTTGCCGGTGTGATGAACCGCTATCCTATGTAACTCCCTCAGTCACCGCCTTACGGCGGTGCCAGCTCCCCCCGCAAGGGGGGAGCCTTGTCTGAAAGGAAATACAAAAAACGCCCCGATTGCGGAGGGGGTAAAATCTGAACGCAAAATGAAGGAAAGGAGAGATCGTCATGGCCCGTAAGCCGATGCGAGATTTGACCGTGGAACAGCAGCTGGCCCGCGGCCCCATGGATCTCCCCTTTTTGATGCTGGTGGTCATGCTGGTTGGCATCGGTCTGATCGTGGTGTTTTCCGCCTCCTATGCGGCGGCCTATTACGATGAGAAAATCAGCTCGCCCCTGTTCTATGTCCAGCGTCAGGCGGTTTTTGCAGCCCTTGGATTGTTTGTCATGTATGTGGTGTCCAAGGTCAACTATCAGAAGCTGCGCTGGCTGTCGGTGCCCATGCTGCTTGGTACCATCGTGCTGCTGGTGCTGGTGCTGACTCCTCTGGGTGTTGAGCTGAACAATGCCAAGCGCTGGCTGAAGCTGCTGCTGGTGGCCGGCCCCACCTATCAGCCCTCTGAGCTGGCCAAGGTGTCGGTCATCGTATTCTTCGCGGCCCGTCTGTCCAAGCGCACCACCGAGAAAAAACGCAAATTTTCCACCCGGAAGTTCACCGGCAGAGCGCTGAACTTTATGGAGAAGATCGGTCTGCTGGAACTGCTGCCCTATATCGGGGTGCTGGGACTGGTGCTGATCCTGGTGGTTAAGGAACCCCATATGTCGGGTACCATCCTGATCATGGTGGGTGCCGGTGCCGTTTTGTTTGCCGCCGGCATTAACCTGTGGTGGTTCCTGGGTGTGGGTGGTCTGGCGGTGGGTGGACTTGCCGCCATCATCTTCCTGACCCCCTACATGACCAAGCGAGTGGAACTGTGGCTTGACCCGTGGATCGACCCCCGGGGCAAGGGATTCCAGACCATTCAGTCCCTGCTGGCCATCGGCTCCGGCGGCTGGTTCGGCAAGGGATTCGGCAACAGCGCCCAGAAGTTTGAGTTTCTGCCCGAGCCCGAGAACGATTTCGTGTTCTCCGTGGCGGTGGAGGAGCTGGGCTTCGTGGGCGGCGCGCTGATTCTGATTTTGTTTATGCTGCTCATTCTCCGGGGGTACTGGTTAGCTTTGCACTCCCGCGATAAATTCGGCTCTCTGCTCATTGTGGGTATTATGGCTCTGCTGAGTGTGCAGGTGTTCTTTAACATCGGCGTTGTCACCAACCTGATCCCCAACACCGGTATCTCTCTGCCCTTCTTCAGCTACGGCGGCACCGCGCTGGTGATCCATCTGGCGGAAATGGGCGTGGTGTTGTCGGTGTCCCGGCAGATCCCTGCACCAAAGAAGGATTAAAGCCTGTTTTAGAGGTGATTGTGTGAATATTTTGTTTACCTGCGGCGGCACTGCCGGTCATGTCAATCCGGCCGTCGCGCTGGCCCGTATGTTTGAGGAGCGTTACCCCGGCTGTAAGGTGCTGTTCGTCGGCGCCGATGGGGGCATGGAGAATAAGCTGGTGCCCAAGGAGGGTTACGAGATCAGGAGCGTGACCATCACCAACTTCCGCCGCTCCTTGGCCCCCGCGGATGTTATCCACAATGTGGGCACCGTTCTGAATATGGTCAAGTCCAGAAAGCAGGCTCAGGCCATTCTGGACGAGTTCAAGCCCGATCTGGTGGTGGGTACCGGCGGTTATGCCTCTTACCCCGTGGTCAATGCCGCTGCCAAGCGGGGCATCCCCACCGCCGTCCATGAGTCCAACGCCGTCCCCGGTCTGACCACCAAGCAGCTGTCCAAGGTGGTCGACAAGGTGATGGTGGGCTTTGAGGAGAGCCGTGCCCACTACGAAAACCCCGAGAAGGTAGTGGTCACCGGCACCCCTGTGCGCGGCGATTTCTTCCGCTACACCCGTGAGGAGGCCCGGGCCAAGCTGGGCATCGAGGATGACCGTCCTCTGCTGTTGACCTACTGGGGCTCGCTGGGCGCTGGGGTCATGAACAAGAAGATGGTGGACTTCATCACCAAGGAGTGCTATGAAGGCGCTCCCTTCCGCCACATCCACGGCGCGGGCCGTGATTACCCCTGGATGAAGGATGCTCTGGAGAAGAAGGGGCTGAAGCTGGGGGACAACGGAGTGGAGATCCGGGAGTATATCTATGATATGCCTCTGGTCATGTGCGCTGCCGATCTGGTTTTGTGCCGCGCCGGCGCATCCACCATTTCTGAGATCACCGCCATCGCAAAGCCTGCGGTGCTGGTGCCCTCTCCCAATGTTACCGCCAACCATCAGGAGAAGAACGCCCGGGTGCTGTCTGACCGCGGGGCCGCGGTACTGCTGCTGGAAAAGGAGTGCGGGGAGAATACCCTTTACGATACTGCCGCCGCCCTGCTGGTGGATCGCCGCCGCCGGGATGAGATGAGCCGTGAGCTGAAAGAGATGGGCGGCACCGATGCCGGAGAGAAGATCTTCCGGACTCTGGTGGAGCTGATGAAGTAAAGGGACCAATATGGTTTTTTCGCATAGGATAGCCCAAGACCAGATGATGGGAGGGCTATCCTATGAGCCGTTTTCAAATCGAGGGCGGAAGGCCGCTGTTCGGGTCGCTGAAGATACAGGGGGCCAAGAACAGCGCTCTGCCCATCCTTGCCGCCGCCCTGCTGGCGGAGGGGGAGTGTGTCATCCGCAACTGCCCCGATTTGTCCGATGTGACCGACACGCTGGAAATTTTAAGGCTGTTGGGCTGCAAAGTCTGGCGGGAAGGGAATTGTGTGGGGGTGGATGCTTCCGGGTTGAAGGGCGATGCTGTGCCCGGGGAGCTGATGGGCAGGATGCGCTCGTCCGTGATCTTTCTGGGGCCTTTGCTGGCCCGGAGAGGGAGGGCCTGTCTGGCACTGCCGGGAGGCTGTGAGCTGGGGCCGCGGCCCATTGATCTCCACTTGAAGGCGCTGGGTGCCCTTGGGGCGCGGGTGCTGGAGAGCGGGGGACAGGTGTGCTGTGAGACCGGGCGACTGGTGGGGCGGGAGCTGCGTTTGCCCATCCCCAGTGTCGGAGCCACGGAGAACGCCATGCTGTGCGCCTGCGGCTGTGAGGGAGTCACCACCATTGTGGGGGCCGCCCGGGAGCCGGAGATCGTGGATCTGCAGAATTTCCTGAACGCCATGGGCGCGGATGTGTCCGGGGCAGGGGAGAGTGTACTTACCGTCCGGGGCGGAAAAGCCCTGCATGGGACGGAATATACCGTCATGGGCGACCGGATCGCCGCCTGTACCTACCTGTGCGCCGTCGGAGCGGCGGGAGGCGCGGTGGAGCTGACCGGGGTGAGTCCCGGGGCGCTGGGCGCCGTGCTGGAAGCACTGGAACAGGCGGGATGCGCCGTGACAACTGAGGACGATAGGATCAAACTGGAGAGCAGCGGCAGTCTGCACGGGATAGACCCGGTGAGGACGGCACCATTTCCCGGATTTCCCACCGACGCGCAGGCCATTTTGATGGCGGCGCTGGCGGGGGGCCGGGGCTGCACCATGTTTGTGGAGAATATGTTTGACAGCCGCTTTGGACATGTGGATGAACTGCGCCGCATGGGAGCGGATATTCAGACTTCGGGCCGTGTGGCTGTGGTCACCGGAGCGGGAATGCTCCGGGGGGCGCGGGTGGACGGCAGAGATCTCCGGGGTACCGCCGCATTGGTGGTGGCAGGACTGGCCGCCCGGGGGAGGACGGAGGTTGGCGGACTGCGCCACCTGCGGAGAGGATATGACGACCTTGCCGGGAATCTGCGCCGATTGGGCGGGGAGATCCGGGAAGTGTGAGAGAATGACTGCAAAGGAGGAAGAGAACTGTGGCAAGAAAGAAACATAAAAACCGCCGGGGCAGAAGCCGACTGGGCAAAGTGATCCAGTTTCTGTTCGTGGTGGCTCTGCTGGGCGCCATGACGGTGGGCGCCACGGTGTTCTTCCAGGTGGAACAGGTGGAGGTATCCGGCAACGCCCGGTACACTCAGGAGGAGATCGTGGCCTGTACCGGCATCAAACCCGGCGACAATCTGTTCCGCATGAACAAATTTGCCATTCAGGATCATGTGCTGGAGGAGATGCCCTATCTGGAAAGCATCCTTATCCGCCGCAAGCTGCCCAGCACCATCACCGTGACGGTGGAGGAGTGGGACGCGGTGGCACAGCTTCTGCCCAACGAGGGCTGGGTCGCGCCGGAGGTCGAAGAGGGGGAGGAAGTCCCTGCGGCCACCGATGTCAGCTGGCTCATCAGTGTGGGAGGGAAGCTGCTGGAGCAGGCTCCTGCGGAAGATGCCCGGATGAAGATCACCGGTCTGACTGCGCTGGATGCCCGGGAGGGTATTCAGGTGTCTGTGCCCGAAGAGGAGTCGGGACGGCTGGCCGCGGCGGTGAAGCTGCTGGAAGAGCTGGAACAGCGGGGCATGCTGGGGGATGTATCTGCGATGCAGGTGGGTTCCACCAATATGGTGCTGGAATACCTGGGCCGATATGATGTGAAGATGCCTCTGGAAGGGGACTTTTCCTATAAGCTGGAGTCCCTGCTGGCGGCTGTGGCCGATCAGGAGGGCAAGCGGGGACAGGACATCGTGGGCACCTTCGATCTGACCCAGAAGAACTACACGGTGGGTTATTCTCCCAAAAGGATAAAATGAGGAAAATTTTGTGAGATGGCGCTTTTCCTCTTGACCTTGGGGGGAAAGCAAAGTACAATGAAACAGAATATACATGGTAAACTTACCCGGCGTGTATCTACATGTTGTGTGCCGTCGGATTTGAGATCGAATTTTATGTACTTTAGGAGGAAGAATTATGGCCTTCGGTTTTGATATGGGTCCCGATAATGTAGTTAACATTAAAGTCATCGGTGTGGGCGGCGCAGGCAACAATGTCGTCAACCGCATGGTGAAGACCGGCACCAAGAGCGTCGATTTTATCGCCGTGAATACCGATAAGCAGGCTCTGGATGTATCCAGCGCCACCGTGAAGATCCAGATCGGTGAGAAGCTGACCGGCGGTCAGGGCGCAGGATCCAACCC
This sequence comes from Lawsonibacter sp., assembly GCA_045632045.1. Classification (GTDB taxonomy): domain Bacteria; phylum Bacillota; class Clostridia; order Oscillospirales; family Oscillospiraceae; genus Lawsonibacter. The sequence continues at coordinate 6,347 of JAZQVX010000029.1, read as the reverse complement.
CGAGGTGGGCCGCAAGTCCGCTGAGGAGAGCCGCAGCCAGATCACCAAGGCTCTGGAGGACACCGACATGGTGTTCATCACCGCCGGTATGGGCGGCGGCACCGGCACCGGCGCTGCTCCCATCGTGGCCGACATCGCCAAGGAGATGGGCATTCTGACCGTCGGCGTTGTCACCAAGCCCTTCCGTTTTGAGGGTATGCGCCGTATGCGTCAGGCTGAGGGCGGTATCGCCGAGCTGCGCGAGAAGGTGGACTCTCTGGTCATCATCCCCAACGTGCGCCTGAAGCTGGCCACCGACCAGAAGATCACCATGGTCAATGCCTTTGAGATCGCCGACGATGTGCTGCAGCAGGCTGTTCAGTCCATCTCTGACCTGATCAAGAACACCGGCTTCATCAACCTGGACTTCGCCGATGTTTCCGCCGTTATGGAGAACGCCGGCCGCGCCCACATGGGTGTCGGTCGTGCCGCCGGCAAGAACAAGGCCGAGGAGGCCGCCCGTATGGCTATCTCCAGCCCCCTGCTGGAAACTTCCATCAACGGTGCCCGCGGCGTGCTGATCAATGTCACCGGTTCCATGGACATCGGTCTGGAGGAAGTGGAAACTGCCGCCAATCTGGTTCAGGAGGCCGCACATCCCGATGCCAACATCATCTTCGGTGCTACCTTCGACGAAAGCCTGGAGGACGAGATCCGCGTCACCGTCATTGCCACCGGCTTTGACAGCATGGAGCAGGCCGCTCCTGCCGCACCCGCTGCCCCTGTGGCCGCACCCGTTGCTGCTCCTGTGGCTCCTGCCGCTCCCGTTGCCGCCCCTGTGGCCGCTCCTGTTGCTGAGACCGTTGTTGCCGCTCCCGCCGCTGAGGCTGCTCCCGCTGAGGAGACCGCCCCTGTTGAGGAGGCTGCCCCTGCTGCTCCCGCTGCAAGCAGCTCTGACTGGGACGATCTGGTCAAGATTTTCAGCAGAAGAAAGTAATTGATAGATAGAATCCCCGCCGGATTTCCGGCGGGGATTTTTTATTGTCTGCTGAGCCATTGGTGTAGACTGCGGAGAACTTCAGGGGTCAGCAGAAGCAGAGCGACGAGATTGGGCAGGGCCATGAGTCCGTCGAAAAGATCCACCGCCGCCCAGAGGGAGCTGCTGTCCATGATGCTGCCCAGAGGGATGCACAGGAGAAATGCGGCGCGGCAGATGGGAGTGAGGCGGCTGCTGCCGGTGAGGAAGGACAGTGCCTGCTGGGCGTAGTAGCTCCAGCCGAGGATGGAGGAGAAGGCGAACAGGAGCAGACTCATGGAAACGATGAGTTCGCCGGGCCGCCCCAGTGCGCCGGCAAAGGCGGCAGCGGTGGTGTGGGCGCCCCCGGGGACGGTGAGATCCGGGGAGGAGGTCAGGATGACCAGTGCGGTAACGGTGCAGACCAGCAGGGTGGAGCAGAAGACCTCCAGAATGCCCCACATACCCTGCTCGGCGGGGTGGTCGGGGCTGGCGGCGCCGTGGGCCATGGCGGAGGTGCCCAGTCCGGCCTCGCTGGTGAACACGCCCCGGGCTACGCCGTGGCGCAAAGCGGCGGTGACGCTCCAACCCGAGATACCCCCGAAGGTAGCGCCGGGGCAAAGGGCGCAGGTGAACACGGCCTGTAGTGCGCCGGGGAGGGCATCTCGGTTATGGATCAGAACGAGAATGCCTCCGCCCAGATAGAGCCCAGCCATAAGGGGGACGAGGACTGTGGACACCCCGGCGATGCGCTCTAAGCCGCCCAGCAGCACGCAGGCGGAGAGAAGGGCGAACAGCAGCCCGGCCTGAAGGCGGGGGATGCCGAAGGAGGCCTGCATGGTGTCGGCGATGGAGCTGGCCTGAATGAGGTCGCCGCCCACGAAAGCGGCGGGAACACAGCACAGAGAGAACCATTTTGCAAGAATGGGGGCGCGGAGCCCGTCCCGGAGATAGAACATGGGGCCGCCCTGTATGGTGCCGTCGGGAGCGGGGCGCTGGTAACGGACGGCGAGGAGCTTTTCGGCGCAGCTTGTCATCATGCCCAGCAGGGCAGTGACCCACATCCAGAACAGGGCGCCGGGGCCGCCTAATGTGAGGGCGGCGGCTACTCCGGCGATGGAGCCGGTGCCGATGGTGGAGGCCAGGGCGGTGGAAAGGGCCTGAAAAGAGGACAGCCCTTTGGTGTGGGAACCGCCTTGGCGCAGGGAGCCGAGGGTGGAACGCAGCCATGTTTTCCATCCGAAGAGGGGGAAGAAGCCGGAGCCGAAGGAATAGACCGCCCCCACCACCAGGGAGAGGGACAGGAGAAAGGGACACCAGAGGGTGTCGGAGAGCTGTTGTGTCAAGGAGATCACCTCTCAACACCTGTATGCGGAAGTGATGAGGAGAAGAACAAAAAACCGCCCGGTCGGGCGGTTTTGGAATGGATCAGGCTTTGACTTTGACCACGACCTTGCGCACCGGGGCGGGAGCGCCGACGGCGATGCCGGAGGCGTGGGCGTCGCCGGGGAAAAAGACGGCGAATTTGTCGGGGGTGACGGTGATGGAGTCCAGCGGTCCCCGGTAGAAGCGGATGTCGCCTGCGGGGCGGGGGAGGACTTCTTCGGTCATATCCTCCAGAGCGCCGAAGTCCATGCGCTCGGCACCGAAGAGGACGCACTGGATCTCAATGTATTTGATGTGGGCCTCGGGGATGTCGTTGGCGGGGGAGGGCTCGTAGCTCTGGATGAAGTAGAACAGGTCGTCGCCGTCCACATAGTAGGTGCCGTCGGCCTTGGCGCCAAAATCGGTGTCGCGCAGCAGCTCCAATGCCCGATAGACACCGGGATGGATTCCGCGGTAGCGCTCCATATGATGGAGAGAGTCGAAGATCATGGAAATGGGAGTCCTTTCGAGAGTTGTTGCTGTCATGATAGCATATCCTCTGAGGCGGCGCAATCAGGAAAGAAAAAACGCCCTCCGGATGGAGAGCGTTTTGGGATAGGGATCAGACGATGCGGCGGCCGCCAACGAAGCCGGTGGTGTAATATGCGTCGCTGAGCTTGTTGATGATGACGCCTACCTTGGCGGTGGAGGCGTGGATGAACTCGCCGCCGCCGATGTAGAGGCCCACATGAGAGGCACGGCCGGCGCTGCTGGCGTACTTCTTGAAGATGACCAGATCGCCGGGCTGCAGCTCGGACATGGCCACGGGGGTGCCGTTATCCAGCTGGCCGGAGCAGGTGCGGTTCAGGGAGTAGCCATACTGCTTGTAGATGTAAGCGGTGAAGCCGGAGCAGTCAAAGCCCTTGGGGGAGCTGCCGCCGTAGACATAGGGGTAGCCAAGGAAGCTCAGAGCGGTTTCCACCACCTGAGCGGCCACACCGGATGCGGCCAGGTCGGACTCGTCCATGACACGGATGTAGTCGGCGCTGACATAGCCCTCGGGGATGCGGTACCAACCGTCCAGCGTTTCCAGGATTTCCACGGTCTTGCCGGCGTAGACCTTGCCGCACTTGCCATAGCCGGTGCCGGGACCGGAGCGGACATTCAGGGAGCCGGTGACAACACGGCCGTAGAGGGCTTCGGCGGCAGAGGCCTCGGGAGCGGGGGCTGCGGCGGGAGTTTCCACAGGAGCGGCAACGGAGAGCTCGGCGGGGGCTTCGGTGGTGGGAGCGGCGGTCAGCAGGGTGACATAACCGGCGCTGACATAGCCCTGCTCGATGCGGTACCAGCCGTCCAGCTGCTCCAGAATTTCGACCTCGGTGCCTGCGTTGAGCTTGCCGGCCTTACCATAGCCGGTGCCGGGGCCGGAGCGGACATTCAGAGGACCGTCGTTGATGCGCCCGCGCAGGGTGGCGGTCTCGGCGGCCTGCTTCAGATCCACATACTGGCTTGCTACATAGCCGGTCATGCCGGAAAAGGAGATCCGATACCAGCCGGCGGTGTCGGTGTTGAGAACCTCCACGGTGCTGCCGCCGGGGATCTTGGTCACCACGGAAGCGGCGGAAGAGGCCTGAGCGCGCATGTTCAGCTTGGAAGAGCCGGTATTGGTGACACCGGCCACTGCCAGAGCGGGAGCGATCATGGTGCTGACGCACAAAATGCCGGCGGCCAGACGCTTGAGCGCGTGTTTGGAAAACATAAATGAAGTTCCTCCCAATTTCTGTTTGTCGGGGGGTGAGGGGATTACTTGCCGCTCAGGGCGCGCTCCAGCCAGACGCAGGCCACATCCATGGCGGCGTAGAGGCTGTCCTTCTCGCTCTTCTTGACCACGCGGTCGCGGCTCTTCAGGTCGGGGGCGGTCAGCTGCAGCTGGAGGGAGACCTTGTCGGCCACATCCAGATCGCCCACCTTCTTGGTGGACAGGATCTGCATCATGACGATATATTTCTCGGCCATGGTGCCGAAGTAGATCAGGTTATCCTTGCGGCGCAGGGGATGGCCCTTGTAAGTGAGAACGGGAGTTTCGGATGCCATAATATAGTTCCTCCTATTAATAATCGGCGTAAAAATGCACACTTGTAACCAAATTGTAACAGATTGCCCATGGGCTGTCAAACCCTTTTCGGCGGAAAAAACTGGGGATGGGCCCCTGCGGAGAAAAAAGCGCAATTTTTTAGGGGACGAAAAGAGCCATACCCCAAACCGGGCATGGCCAAAACAGTGAAAAATATTTTCAAAAAGGGGGGCACAGGCGCTTGACAAGGGATTTTTGTCGTGTTAGAATAAAATGCTTTCATATCAGAATGCCGTAATAGCCCATTTACCTGTGAACACAGTTTAACACGGCAGTGGGCGTTTGGCAAGAGGGAATGCAAAGAAAAACGCAAAACCCGACAACGCAACCGCGTGTGCGATGGCGAAAAACAATGCTCCTTTTCGTGGATCATCTACGAAGAGGAGGGAAGAAATGATCCGCATTTCTGGGAAATGTACCCAAGAACCAACCGTTAATGTAAAAGAAAGCGAGTTGATTTTTTTAAATGGTCAAGGACGTATACTACGGCAAGACCCTGCGAAAGAGCTTTGCACGGTACGATGAGATCATGGAAATGCCCAACCTGCTGGAAGTCCAGAAGAACTCCTATCAGTGGTTCCTGGAAACCGGCCTGCGTGAGGTGTTCAAGGATGTCGGTACCATCAGCGACTACGCCGGCAAGCTGGAGCTGAGCTTCGTGGACTACTCCATGGACGAGAAGCCCAAGTACGACGTGGAGGAGTGCAAGGCCCGCGACGCCACCTATGCTGCCCCCATCAAGGTGAAGGTGCATCTGCGCCACACCGACGACCCCATGGCCCCCATCAAAGAGGGCGAGATCTTCATGGGCGACTTCCCCATCATGACCGAGTCCGGCACCTTCGTCATCAACGGTGCCGAGCGCGTTATCGTCTCTCAGCTGGTTCGTTCCCCCGGCATGTACTACACCCGTACTGCCGACAAGGCCGACAACCTGACCTACACCACCACCGTGATCCCCTATCGCGGCGCATGGCTGGAGTATGAGACCGATCTGAGCGACATCTTCTATGTCCGCATCGACAAGAACCGCAAGATCCCTGTCACCTGCCTGATCCGCGCTCTGGGCCCCCGCACCGACGCTGAGATCATTGAGCTGTTCGGCGAGGACGAGCGCATTCTGGCCACCATCGAGAAGGACACCTGCAAGACTTACGAGGAGTCCATTCTGGAGATCTATCGCAAGCTGCGTCCCGGTGAGCCCCCCACGGTGGATTCTGCCGAGACTCTGATCGCCAACACCTTCTTCGATCCCCGCCGCTATGACCTGTCTGCTGTTGGCCGCTACAAGTTCAACAAGAAGATGGCGCTGTGGAACCGTCTGGCCAACCAGACTCTGGCCGCTCCCGTTGCCGATCCCCGCACCGGCGAGATCATCGCCGAGGCCGGTGAGACTCTGACCCGCGAGCGCGCCCGCGAGCTGGACGACCGCGGTGTCAACGAGGCTCTGGTGGAGATCGACGGCAAGATCGTCAAGGTCTTCTCCAACAACATGGTCCACCTGAAGGACTTTGTGGACTTCGATCCCGAGGAAGTCGGCATCGACGAGATGGTCTACTTCCCCGTTCTGTGCCAGCTGCTGGACGAGTTCTCCGGCGACGAGCTGAAGGACGCCATCCGCGAGCGCAAGGATGAGCTGGTTCCCAACCACATCACCGTGCCCGACATCATGGCCTCCATCAACTACCTCAACTGCCTGGCTCACAACACCGGTACCCCCGACGACATCGACCATCTGGGCAACCGCCGCCTGCGCTGCGTGGGCGAGCTGATCCAGAACCAGTTCCGCATCGGCTTCAGCCGTATGGAGCGCGTCATCCGTGAGCGTATGACCACTCAGGATCTGGATGTCGT
>JAZQVX010000028.1:0-9006 GCA_045632045.1 Lawsonibacter sp. | reverse complement strand
GCAGCGTGTGGTGGTGACCCGGCATGAGGATGTGGCTCAGCTGTGCGGGGAGCGGGGAATTCAGACCCTCCTGCACGACCTGCCCCACCGCAGCGATACGGTGCGTCTGGGTCTGGAGGCCCTGAGCGGGGTGGAGCGGTGTATGTTTGTTCCCGCCGACCAGCCCCTTCTGCGGAAAGAAACCATCGCCGCGCTCTGTCTGGCCTCGGTCAATGAGCCGGAGGCGATCTGGCGGACTGACTGTGACGGAACCCCCGGAACACCGGTCATTTTCCCACGGTGGACATTCCCGGAGCTGCTGAAGCTGCCGGAGGGAAAGGGCGGCGGCATTGTTATAAAAAAATATCCCGAACGCGTACACACGGTAAGCGTCCGGGATATATATGAATTGAAAGATGTGGACAGTCCGAAGGACCTGTCCGAATTGCTGGAGCGGTAAGAAATTACCGCTCCGCTTTTTTATTCTGCCTTGTCCTTGGGCAGCAGGATATTCAGCAGGATAGCCACCATGGCGGCGGGCACGATGCCGGAACCGCCGAAGATCAGCTTAACAGCCTGAGGAGCGAAGTTCAGAATGGCGGTGTTGGCACCCATGCCGTAGCCGACGCCCAGAGCGACGGCCACGATGGACAGGTTGCGGCCGGTCAGAGGCTCCTTGGTGATCAGCTGGATACCGCTGATGACGATGGAGGAGAACATCATGACGGCGGCGCCGCCCAGAACGGACTGGGGCATGATGGACACCAGAGCGCCCAGCTTGGGGCACAGACCGCACAGGATCAGGAAGATGGCGCCGGTGGAGATGGCAAAGCGGTTGACCACCTTGGTCATGGCAACCAGACCAACATTCTGGCTGAAGGAGGTGTTGGGCAGGACACCGAACAGAGCGGCGAAGGAAGAGCCGATACCGTCGCAGATCACGCCGCCGGACAGCTCCTTGTCGGTAGCCTCACGGCCCAGACCGCCCTCCATGACACCGGAGATGTCGCCGACAGTCTCAACGGCGGTGACGATGAACATGATCATGACAGGCAGGATGGCGCGCATATCAAAGATTGGCTTGACGGGCATGAACTTGGGGATCTCGAACCAGGCGGCGTTGGCCACCTTGTCCCAGTTCAGCACCCATGCCTTGGTGTACTCAACGCCGTCAGCGGTGACACCGGTGGTGGGCAGAACGAAGCCCATGACAAAGGCGGCGACATAGCCGCAGGCGATACCCAGCAGAATGGAAGAGGAGCTGGTGAAGCCGGAGGTGCCGTGCTTGAAGAACAGGATCATGGCCAGAACGAAGATGGCCAGCAGCAGGTTCTCCATGGAGCCGAAGTCCTTGGCAGAGTTGCCGCCGCCGAAGGAGTTGATGCCGACGGAGATCAGGGACAGACCGATGGACATAACCACGGTGCCGGTGACGACAGCGGGGAAGAACTTACGCAGGGGCTTCAGGAAGAAACCGAGTACGCCCTCAAAAAGGCCGCCGATGATGGAAGCGCCCATGATGGCACCGTAGGCGATGACGCCGCCGCCCATGGTTGCGGCCACGGAGTTGAACACGCCGAGGAAGCCGGAGGAGGTACCCATCACGATGGGGACATTGCCGCCGATGGGGCCGATGGAGAACAGCTGGACCAGAGTCACGATACCGGCGATCAGCATTGCGTTCTGGAGCAGGTGCAGCTGCAGCTCAGCGAACTCGCCGCTGGCGATGCCGCAGGTGCCGGTGATAATCAGCAGGGGAGTCAGGTTGCCAACGAACATTGCCAGAACATGCTGCAGACCCAGGGGAATGGCCTGGGACAGAGGCATCTTACCGTCAAGCTGGAAGGCTTTTTCAGACAGATTGTTTGTCTTCTTCATGGTGGACCTTCTTTCTTTTATTTATAAGGGTTTCGCAGGAATACCATATCATAGCAAGGAAAACAAGTCTATATCCAGGACAACGATTTTATCGGATCCGACACCTGCGTTATTGACCGATCAGACAGAAAATGGCGGCGACGATCGGCGGATGCAGACCGGAAAAAGCCGCTGCTTATGGATTTACCACATTCAGCCCTTCGCCGTTCAAAAAGGCCCGCACATCATCTGCCGCGATGCGGATGACCCTCTCCCGGGTCTCCTCGGGGCTCCATGCCACATGGGGGGTGGCCACGCAGCGGGGATGGGCGGCCAGCAGATGTCCCTTTCCGCAGGGCTCGGAGGCAAAGACATCGGCGCCCACGGCGTAGAGCCTGCCGCTGTCCAGCGCGTCCACCACCGCCTGCTCGTCCAGAACGGCACCCCGGCTGGTGTTGAGGAGGATGGCACCAGGCTTCATCTTTGCCAGCTTTTCCCCATTCATCATGCCCCGGGTCTGGTCGGTGAGGGGGCAGTGGAGGGAAACGATGTCCGACCGGGTCAGCAGCGTGTCCAGGTCGGTGAAGCGGAGGTTTTCACACTCCAGCTCCCGGCGGGGATTGCGGTTATAGGCCAGCACCTTCATATCCATGGCCATGCAGACCCTGGCCACGGCGTAGCCGATGTCCCCCAGCCCGATGATGCCGATGGTCTTGCCAGTCAGCTCAAACTGACGGATGGCGCAGATGTGGGGATCGACGGCATCCAGCCAGCCGTGGGTCTTTACATAATTGTCAAATACGGCGGTCTGCCGCACGATCTCCATCAGCAGGGCGATGGTCATCTGTGCCACGGCGCCGCTGCCATAGCCGGGGACATTGCAGACCCGGATGCCCCGGGCGGTGGCGGTTTCCAGGGCGATCTGGTTATAGCCGGTGCCGAAGCTGACGATGAGCTTCAGGTTGGGGCAGCGCTCGATGGTGTCTGCCGTGATGGGACAGCGGTTGGAGCAGGCCACCTCCGCGTCCCCGATGCGTCCGGCCACATCATCGCTGCCGGTGGTCAGATCGTAATAGACAAAGTCCCCGAAATCAGACAGAGGGGACCAGTCCAGTCCCCCTGTACCCACCAGATAACCGTCCAGAACTACCAGTTTCATGGAAAATTCCTCCCAAAATGCTTTGGGATTATTGTATCAGCAGGAGGGGAAACAGGCAAGAGAAAAAGGAAATGGGACTCGTTGACTTTTGCGAACTGCTGTGCTATTATACTGACATAAATACAAAAAGTTCCAGGAAGAGTGAACGCCCAGTTTCCCGAAAGGAACTGGGCTGTCGTCTTCCCGTGCCGCTGCAGACCGGACCGGCAGCGGCGCGCCGCATGGCCCGGAAATCAAGGGAAGGAGAATACGATGAAATTCCGCTCCATGAAGAAACTGTTTTCTGTCCTGACTGTGGCCACTGCGCTGCTGCTCAGCGCAACCATCACCGCTTCCGCCTGTACCACCATCTATGTGGGTGCCAACCTGACTGAGGAAAACACCCCCTTTGTCGCCCGTACCGAGGACTACGGCGCCAACATGAACAAGCAGTGGTACCTCAGCGAGGCCGGCGCCTTTAAGGAGGGCACCACCTACCGCGGCTGCCCCGCTTACGGCGCCTTTGAGTGGACCTTCACCCACGACAGCTACGCTCTGACCTATTTCACCAACGACATCTACTATGACTGCTGCCCCGAGTGCGGCGAGGGTACTCCCGGCAATCCTCCCACCCACTACTCCTACACCGAGTTTGGCTCCAATGAGTTCGGCGTGGCCGTCTCCGCTACCGAGACCATCTACGGCAGCGCCGCTGTGAAGGCCGTTGACCCCATGCACACCACTCTGGGCGACGCCGGTATCGAAGAGACCGACATCCCCTTCATCCTGCTGGCTGAGGCCGCTTCCGCCCGCGAAGGCGTGGAGCTGCTGATGAAGATCTATGATGAGCGCGGTGCCTACTTCGCCTCCGGTCTGTTCATCTCCGACCGCAACGAGACCTGGTACATCGAGAACTGCTCCGGCACTCAGTATGTTGCCATCAAGCTGCACGACGATCTGATCTTCCTGGAGCCCAATATGGCCATCCTGGGCGAGATCGATCTGGACGACGAGAATGTCCTGTATTCCGAGAAGCTGATCGCCGTTGCCAAGGAAGCCGGCACCTTCGTGGGTAACGAGGCCGAGAACATCATCGACTTCCGCGCCTCCTACGCCGATCTGGGCAGCAACCGCATGGGCGGCGGCCGTCTGGAGCAGGGCCTGAACTTCCTGAACAAGGACTATAACTACACCGTGGAAGACCTGATCGCCGACAACACCAAGTTCACCATCTCCAATGTGAAGGACGGCGAGATCGTTCCCTTCTACACCAACATCAAGGCCGACCGCGTGCTGGACAAGGACGATGTGTTTGGTTACTACAAGCTGAGCACCATCGGCTATGAGAGAAACCAGGAGATCGAGATCTTCCAGCTGTTCAACGAGGAAGATTACCCCGAGCTGGAGGACAAGTACGCCACCGTCGGCTGGGTCGCCGTGGCCGATATGAGCAAGAATGTTCTGGTTCCCTACTACCCCATGCTGCTGGATGAGGTCTATGAGGCCTATCAGGTGAGCACCCCCGTGGTCAAGACTCTGGATCCCGCCGAGAACGCTATGCCCGACGGTATGGCCCTGTGGACTGTGAACCGCCGCACCGGCGCCGGCTCCTATGTCGAGTATCCCGAGAACTGGCGCGATTCCTACTACTTCACCTTCGAGGCTCTGGGCGGCATCATGAAGTACGCCAAGGACCTGTTCGGCGCTCCCCTGCCCGCCGATGTGGTGGCCTATGTGGACACTGAGCTGGCCAACCTGCAGCAGGAGCTGTACGATGACTTCGTCACCGTGGAAGAGCTGAAGGCCGCCGAGGACGAGCGCGCTCTGGCCACTGCCAACGGCAAGGCCATGGCCGAGAAGGCTCACAAGAAGGCTCTGGAGCTGGTGGACTATGTTCTGGCCGCCGCTGACAAGATGACCCCCGACTTCAAGGATGTGGCTGAGGCTTCCCCCATTGCCGACGCCGTGGAGTATGTTTCCGACAACGGTCTGATGATCGGTGTGGGCGACGGTTCCGCCTTTGCTCCCTACATGACTCTGGATCGCTCTCAGATGGTTCAGATCCTGTGGGCCAAGGAGGGCAAGCCCGCCGCTGACGCCGCCGCTTTTGATGATGTTGCTGCCGATGCATGGTACGCCGACGCTGTCAACTGGGCCGCTTCCAAGAACTTCGTCGCCGGTGTCGGTGAGGGTAAGTTCGTCCCCGCTGCCGATCTGACCGTTGAGCAGGTCGCCACCATCCTGTACAGCTACATGGGCAAGCCCGATGTCGATGACATGGCCATCGAGGGTGCTTCTGATTGGGCACAGGCCGCCATGTCCTGGGCTGTCGGTTCCGGCGTCGTTGCCAAGGAGCAGGCTCCCCAGACCGTCGTCACCCGCGGCGTGATGGCTCAGATCATGTTCAACCTGAGCAAGATCTAATATCTCTGCAACAACAAAGGACGGCCCCATCGGGGCCGTCCTTTTCTATACATGAAGTAATAAAACCCCCGGGAAATTCCTGGGAGTTTTGATTTATTTCTTTTTCAGGGCCCGAATATCGGTGCCGTAGAACTTCAGATTGTGATACTCACCGCTCAGGCGGGAGGCGATCTGGGGGGAGTAGCGCTGTGCCACCTCGGCCATGGACAGGTTGGAGGAGATGACGGTGCTGCGCCCTGCCACCAGTCTGGTGTTGATGAGCTCGTACAGCGCGGTCTGGGTGAACTGGGTGGTCAGCTCGCTGCCCAGATCGTCCACGATGAGCAGATCGCAGTTGAGGTAGCGGCGGGTTTCGTCCCGGGCCTCCTGATTGTCACCGCCTCGCTGGAACTTGCGGTCCTCAAACTGGGCGAAGATGTTGCCCGCGGTGTCATAGACCACGGAACAGCCCTGCTCGGACACGGTGCGGGCGATGCAGGCCGACAGGAAGGTCTTACCCAGACCGGGGGCGCCGTGGAGGAAGAGGTTGCGGATGGCGAAGGCGCCGAAGTTGTCGGCGTAGGCCTTGCAGATGTCCCGGACGGTGGCCATGCGCTCCCGGGGGGACTTGTTATCCCCGGGCAGGATCTGGTCGGGGTAGTAGTCCAGCCGGAAAGTTTCGAAGGACTGGCTCCCCAGATCCAGCAGCTTGGACAGCTCGCCGATCTGTTCTCTGGCGTAGATGGCTTTTAAGCAGGAGCACATTTTGGCGCCCTTCCAGCCTGTATCCCCGCAGTTGGGGCACATGGGGGCATCGTCCAGTGCCTCGGGGGAGAGGTTCAGTTCGGCCAGCAGCTCTGCCCGCTCGGCCTGAATGGCCAGATTGCGCTCTTTGATATTGCGCACGGCCTCGGCGGCGTTGCCCCCCTTGCGCAGGGTGGTGGCCACCAGTTGGGCCATGGTGCCCTGAAGCTGGCGGTCAAGCTGCTCCAGCCGGGGCTGGCGGTCATAGGCCTGCAGGCGCAGATGGGCCTTTTTCAGTTGATGTTCCCGGCGCTGCTGCTCCAGAATTTCGGTGGCGCGGCGCAGGACCTGAGGATCGTATGCCATGATTTAACCCTCCTGCTTCATCTGAGCCAGCAGACGGCTGAGCTGTTCGGAGTCGTCCTGCTGGGGGGTGTTGTCGGGATAGGCGGGGGTGGTGATGGGGGAACCGCCTCTGGGGCGGAAGTCCCGGTCGGCGGCGGAGATGGCGGCGGCAGTGTGCAGCCCCTTCTCGTGCCAGCGGCGGAGAATGCCGTTCATGTAAGTCCAGTCCATGGACTGCTTTTTGAGGACGGTGCGCTCATAGGCCATGCGGAGGGCCTCGTTGTCGAAGCCCATCTCATCCCACGCGGCGATATAGGTCTTCTCCCTCTCCACCAGCGGGCGGGGGGAGATGTCCAGCAGACGCAGCACCTCGTTCTCCCGGGACTGCAGGGAGATCAGCCGCTGGATGTGGGCGTCTGCCCGCTCCAGGGTGTCCACGCCCCGCCGGGCCCAGACGAAGCCCTCCTTGCGGATGGTGGTCATGGTGGGCTTTTTGCCGGGACCGTATTTGCGCTGAGTCTCCTCTCCGCACCAGGATACCAGCAGGAGAATGACCTCCACGGGCAGGGAGAGATGGTCGTACAGGGTGAACAGACTCTTCACTTCCATGGTGTTGAGCTTCTTGCCCAGCTGGCGCTCCACCTCGTTGCACAGGCCATTGAAGGAGCTGGAGGGGTCCCCCAGTACCGCGGTAATGTCCTCGGTGGTGTACTCAGGGGGAGTGGCGGGATTGTCGGCGGGAATGTCGGGGACAGGGGAAATGTCGGGGGCCATGCCCAGACTTTTCAGCGCGGCCAGAGCGCTGTCCAGTCGGGCGGGGGGCCATTTCAGCTTCGTCACATCTGCGTGGCGGAGCAGATGGAGATACAGCAGGGCGGCGTCGCCGTTATCCAGTCGCAAAAGACGGTCGGCGGCCTGATCGGACATGGCCACGATGCTGCCGGGGAGCAGAACAGGACTCACGGCGGAAACCTCCTTTAGAATGCAGAATGAAGAATGCAGAATGCAGAATGCGGGGCAGACTGCTACATGGTAAATCTCATTATACTAAATTTCCTGTCCCGTGGCAATCTCCTTTTCGACTTTACGCAGTTGCCCTGCTGTGTTAAAATGAGGAAAACCGTAAAAGGAGGTGCAGAACATGGAGATCCGTCTTTCTTCCCCTGTGACCGACTTCCCCGGCGTGGGCGAGGTTCGGGGCGCCAAGCTGTCCAAGCTGGGCCTTGGTACGGCGGGAGACCTGCTGAGCTATTTCCCCAGAGATTATGAGGATCGCCGCACCCTCTGCACCGTCCAAAATGCTCCCACCGAGGGGAAGGTGTGCATCGAGGCTATCGTCACCGAGCGCCCCCGGCTCTCCCGCATCCGCAGGGGACTGGATCTGGTGCAGGTGAAGGCGGCCGACCACACGGGAGTCCTCCATCTGACCTTCTTCAACCAGCCCTATGTGGAGAAAAATCTGAAGCCCGGGGAGGAATATGTCTTTTTCGGCACCGTGGAGGAGCAGGGACGCCGCCGCGCCATGACCAATCCCATCTTTGAGAGCGTGGGGCGGCGGGATGTGACCGGGCGCATCCTCCCGGTCTACCCTCTGACGGCGGGGATCACCAACCACCTGCTGGGCTCCATGGTGCGCAGAGCCCTCCCCTGCGCCGGGGAGATGGAGGAAACACTGCCCAACTGCGTGCGTCAGGGGCACGCCCTTGCGGGGCTGGAATTCGCCCTGAAAAACATCCACTTCCCCGAGGGGGAGGAGGAACTGGCGCTGGCCCGGCGCAGGCTCATGTTTGAGGAGCTGTTTTACCTCTCCATCGGTCTGACCTTTCTGAAACACCGCCGGGAGGGACAGCATTACGGCGTCGCCGCCCGCCCCTTCCCGGTGGAGGAGTTTACCTCCCTGCTCCCCTTCGCCCCCACCGACGCTCAGCGGCGGGTCATGGAGGAAATCGCCGCCGATATGACCTCGGGGCGGCCCATGAACCGGCTGGTGCAGGGCGATGTGGGCTCGGGCAAGACGGCGGTGGCCGCCTTTGCCGCCTGCCTCATGGTGAAAAGCGGCGGGCAGTGCGCCATGATGGCCCCCACCGAGGTGCTGGCGGAACAGCATTACCGCTCCCTGTCCGCCCTGCTGGATAGAGCGGGGGTGCGGGTGGGACTGCTGACCGGCTCCCTCACCGCCGCCGAAAAGCGGAACATCCGCAAGAAGATGGAGCAGGGCGAGGTGGATCTGGTCATCGGAACCCACGCCCTCATCTCCGAGGGTGTGAAATTCCGGAATCTCTCCCTCATCATCGCCGACGAGCAGCACCGCTTCGGCGTGGCTCAGAGAGCGGCGCTGGCGGGCAAGTCCGGGGAGGACATCTCCCCCCATGTGCTGGTCATGTCGGCCACCCCCATTCCCAGAACCCTGGCCCTCATCGTCTACGGCGATCTGGATGTGTCGGTCATCGATCAGCTCCCCCCGGGACGAACCCCCGTGGAAACTTACATCATCCGGGAGGACAAGCGGGAGCGGATGTACGGTTTTGTCCGCAAGCAGG
>JAZQVX010000027.1:0-3161 GCA_045632045.1 Lawsonibacter sp. | reverse complement strand
ATGGCTACGATCCGACTTATTAGCCCACAATAGCAGCGGTGTCCTTGGCGATCATCAGCTCCTCGTTGGTGGGGATGACCAGGACAGGGGTGGTAGCGCCCTCGGCGGAGATGTCCATCTCCTCGCCGCGGATCTTGTTCTTGACGGGGTCAATCTTGACACCCAGGAAGCCCAGAGTATCGCAGATCTCCAGACGGTCGAAGGGGCCGTTCTCGCCGACGCCGGCGGTGAAGATAATGGCGTCCACGCCGCCCATAACAGCAGCGTAAGCACCGACGAACTTCTTGACATTGTAGCGGAAGCTCTTCAGAGCCAGATCGGCCAGGTGGTTGCCCTCAGCCTGAGCATCCTCCAGATCACGGAAGTCGGAGGAAACACAGGAGATACCGGCAACACCGGACTTCTTGTTCAGCACATTCATCATATCAGCCATGCCCATGTCGTACTTCTTCATCAGGTACTCCATGATACCGGCATCGATGTCGCCGCAGCGAGTGCCCATGGGAACACCGGCAATGGGGGTGAAGCCCATAGAGGTGTCAACGGACTTGCCGCCGTCGATAGCGGTGACGGAAGAACCGTTGCCCAGATGGCAGGAGATCAGCTTCAGCTCCTCAGCGGGCTTGCCCAGCATGGCGGCGGCGCGGCCGGCGACATACTTGTGGGAAGTACCGTGGAAGCCATAGCGGCGAACCTTGTCGTTCTCATTGTACTCATGGGGGATGGCGTAGGTGTAAGCCACCTCAGGCATGGTCTGATGGAAAGCGGTGTCGAACACGGCGACCATGGGGGTGTTGGGCATCAGCTCCTGGCAGGCCTTGATACCAATGATGTTGGCGGGGTTGTGCAGAGGAGCCAGAGCGTTGCACTCCTCGATACCGGCCATGACCTCGTCGGTGATCAGCACGGACTTGGAGAACTTCTCGCCGCCGTGAACCACGCGGTGACCGACAGCGTCGATCTCAGCCATGGAGCCGATGACGCCGTTCTCAGCGTCGACCAGAGCGTCCAGAACAGCCTTGATGGCCTCGGAGTGAGTGGGCATAGCCACATCAGCGCCCTTAACGACCTTCTTGCCCTCGGGCTTGTAGGTAAACTTGCCATCGATACCGATGCGCTCGCACAGACCCTTGGCCAGGACCTGCTCAGTTTCGGGGTTGAGCAGCTGATACTTCAGAGAAGAGCTGCCGGCATTGATAACCAGTACGTTCATTGGAATCAATCTCCTTTATTACAAATTTTGTTAAATTTCAGTTGCTATTGCGGGGAAAATAGAATAAACTGACATATGGATACCTTATTCTAACTCTTCTCTATGATAAAGACAACCCTTTTTTCGAAATTCACCCACAGTTTTTTCCCTTGGGCTGCCAAAGCTGTTTCCCTTTGGCAAAAGCCATTTGCCACAACCTTACACTTTTTGAATTTTTTGGAGGTTCCCGCGTGAATATCATCGGAATCGTTGCGGAATATAATCCTTTTCATACCGGACACGGCTATCAGATGGCCGAAAGCCGCACTCAGCTGGGGGAAAACGCCCCTGTCATCGCCGTGATGAGCGGAAACTGGGTGCAGCAGGCCGACTGTGCCATCGCCGACAAGTGGACCCGGGCCCGATTGGCCCTCATGGGCGGCGCCGATCTGGTGTTGGAGCTGCCCACCGTCTTTGCCACCGCATCGGCCGAAACCTTCGGGCGGGGGGCTGTGGAGCTGCTTGCCGCAACGGGTCTTGTGACTCACCTGTCCTTCGGCAGCGAGTGCGGCAGCGTGGAGGGACTGAACGCCGTGGCCCGGTGCCTGACCTCCCCAGAGTATCACGCCTGCGTCACCGCACTGGCTCAGACCGGGCTCCCCTTCGCCGTCTGTCGGGAACAGGCTGTCCGGGAACTGCTGGGGGGCAGCGAGGGCGAACTGCTGGCCTCCCCAAACAACAATCTGGGGGTGGAGTACATCAAGGCCCTTCAGCTCATGGGCAGTGACATCACCCCCATGACAGTACAGCGCCGGGGCGCCGCCCACAACGCCATCGCCCACGACGCCCCCGCACACCTCTCCGCCACCCAGATTCGCGCCTGTCTGCGGCAGGGTGACGACCTCTCCCCCGCCCCCTATCTCATGCCCGGCGCCCTTGAGGTGCTGAAGGACAGCCCCATCCCCTCCTTAAACAATGTTCAGCGGGCCATTCTGGCAAAACTGCGCGCCATGACCGCCGAAGATTGGGCCAGCCTGCCCGACTCCGGTGCCTCCGAGGGGCTCCCCCAGCGGTTGGAGAAGGCGGGCAGACAGTGCCGCAGTCTGGAGGAGTTTTACGAACTGGTCAAGACCAAGCGCTACACCCACGCCCGACTGCGCCGGCTGGTGCTGTGGGCCTATCTGGGACTCACTGCCGATGCCCGCCCCGAACACCCCCTCTACATCCGGGTACTGGGGTTCAACGAGCGGGGACAGGCTCTGCTGAAGGACATGAAAAAGACCGCCGCCCTCCCCGTCATCACCAAGCCCGCCCACGCCAGAAAGCTGGAGGGCGAGGCCCGGGTGCAGTTTGAGCGGGAGGCCCTCTACACCGATCTGTACGATCTCTGCTTCCACACCATCCCCGTCCCCGGGCGGGAGTTTACCACCGACCCGGTGCGGATGGGAGGGGATCAGTGATGGATGAGGTGTTTATCCCCGCAAGGGAGGAGCCTGATTTTTCTCCTTCTCACACCTCTGCCAATAACCTCCCACCCTATAGGGGCGGTACCGAACGAAGTGAGGCGGAGGGGGGCTTGAGGAAGTTCGCCGTTGTGAAATGGCTCCTTGCCCTGCTTCCCCCTGTGGTGATGAGCGTCCTCTTCGAGGTGTTCAAGCACGACACCGCCATCATGGATCTCTGGGTACACCGGTTTCTGGCCCCGGTGATCCAGACCATCGGCAAATTCTGGAGTTTTTTCCCCTTCTCTGTGGCGGAGGTCATCATCGCCCTCGCCGTGGCGGCGCTGGTGCTGTGGCCCCTGCGGGCGGTGGTGCTGCTGGTAAAACAGCGCCGCATCCGTCCTTTCCTGCGCCGGGTGCTGGCCATGGTCTGTGCCCTGGGCTGGGGGTGGAGCATCTTCTGCTGGAGCTGGAACTGCACCTATTACGCCACCGGCTTCGCCGTGGGCAACGGTTTGTCCAAGGCC